>NZ_JAJEQN010000029.1:0-53027 GCF_020687335.1 Anthropogastromicrobium aceti | reverse complement strand
GCTAACGCTCCTGAAACTGCACCTACTAAGCATGATTTTGCCAGCTCAACACCATCAATTTCTCCTCCACTAGTAAGCACATAAGAAAATCCACTAACTGCAGCTCCAACAACAGCGCCGACAATACATGGAATTGGAAACTCTCCTGCATAGTCTTCTCTTGCTACTGGATTATTATCGCAGTATGCGTACAGATTTTTGCTTCCCAACTCCTGTGGCTTCGCAAAGATCACACCAGAATCATCCGCCCCCCCAGACTTTATGCTTTCTGACCCTCACCTGTCTTGAAGTCATAAAGTTTTTGCATTACTTCTTCCTCTTCTTTACTTCTGAATTTATAGATAATACATGTACCATTTTTCACCATATCGAATATTACTTGGCGACCTTTTTTTACGGGAAGCAATATTTCATCCTGTATACCTTTCTCTAAATATTCTTCTAATTCTTTTTCTTCATACAATTCATACTCTATGAGTTCTGTTTGATGATAATTATCATCCCAATCCTTGATTTTCGATAGCACGGTAATTCTCCCATAAACATCTGCTTCAAAATATTGTGGAAATAATTTCGCATTACTATTATCCAAAAAATAATAATAATTAAAATAATATACTTTTCCATAAGAAGACCTTTGAAGATATACACCACACCGTATTCCATCGTCGCTATCTTTGTAGTACATCGTTTTTTTCTTTTTAAATCCATATTTTTTAAGCAGTCTATCACAGAGGTCCTTGAAATTTTTAGTATCCATAAACGTCTCCTTCACATCTTTTTTTCATAAGGGGAAAAAGCTTTTTCCCCTATTTTATTTTTTAATACAGTTCTAGTATCATTTCAAATTCATCTCCCAATTCCTCCCGATATCGCATTAATTGTTTTATTCCCTTTTTTACATTTCTTTTATTCATAGGCTTTAATTCATAAATTATTTTTTCTGGTCTTATCCACATAATCCGGGCGTAATTTAGAAATAAGCCTCACTTCCTTTTCTTTTTTTATTGATTTGATAGACGCAAAACCTTTTATAAGTCCTCACAAATGTTTATAAACCAATGTGAAAATGGCTTAAAATCAAGGTTTTCCGCATATCTTCATTTTTCTTGTCATATCTCCGCATAAGGTGTTTTTGTAAGACCGGGCACCATTTTAGCACCACAGAATATAAGGAGGACGACATGAAAAACGAACTTTTGACTAAGGGTATTATACTTCCGTCCGGCGAAATCGGCAAGAATAAGATAAACCTTGTCGCCGGGGCAATCACGCAGCCGTTCGCGGAAATGGTATGGGTAACGACAGGCGGCGACATGGAAACAATCAACCGCCTTACCAACGTACTTGTAACCATGAACAACCCCACCGACCGGGGCAAGCTGTTCAAAATCATCAAACTGCTTTATGGGCTAATGGGCTTGCCTTTTTCAGAGGAAGCCGAGCCTATGGACGCAGACCCCGACGTTTTGGAATACTTCATCTTTTCTTTCATGGCAGACTTTGGAGAAGTCATGCAAGAACTGATAGCAGAAGAAATGAAATAGCGACCCGCACAGCGGCGTTTCTCACTCTCTCACTGGGAGAACAGGAACGCCGCTATTTTTATGCCCTCATGTTACGCAGTAGGGGCAAAAAAAGCCTTGATTTATCGGGCTTACAGAACGCAAAACAGAGGAAGCAAGGAAAAGATACCTTACCCCTCAAAATCCGCGTTCTACTGCGCAACAAATCTAAAGCAAAGGAGTGATGAAGCTATGGCAGTTTTCCGTGTGGAACGCAACACAGGCTACACCGTAATGAGCAACCACCACTTACGCAACAAGGAGCTTTCCTTAAAGGCAAAGGGGCTGTTATCTCAAATGCTGTCCCTGCCGGAGGATTGGGACTATACCCTTGCAGGGCTGTCCTACATCAACCGGGAAAGTATCGACGCTATCCGTACCGCCGTTTGGGAGCTTGAAAAAGCCGGATATATCACAAGGCGGCAGGGACGCGACGAGAAAGGCAAAATGACCGCAATCGAGTACACCATTTACGAACAGCCGCAGCCGCCGGAATTGGATTGCCCGGTATTGGAAAATCCAACAGCGGATAACCCGACAACGGAAAATCCGACGTCGGAAAATCCAATGCAATTAAATAAAGATATATCAAGAACTAACTTACAAAAAAAAGAAAAATCAAATACGGATTTATCAAGTACCCATTCCATTCCTATCCATTCCCTAAATCCCTTGCCTTATGGCGAGGACGAAGCGGCACAGCCGCCGGAACGGAAAGGAACGGAAAGGAACGACGCTTACAGAGTGTATGAGGAAATCATCAAGGACAATATCGAGTATAACATTCTCTTGCAGGATATGAAGTTTGACCATGACCGTCTGAATGAGATTGTTGACATTATCCTTGAAACGGTCTGTACGTCAAGAAAGAAAATCCGTATTGCAGGGGACGATTACCCCGCCGAGCTTGTGAAGTCAAAGTTTATGAAGCTGGACAGCGAACATATCCGCTTTGTCCTTGACTGTATGCAGGAGAACACCACGAAAATCCGCAATATCAAGCAGTACCTAAAGGCGGTTCTTTTCAATGCCCCGTCTACCATTGACAGCTATTATACTTCCCTTGTCGCTCACGACATGGCAAGCGGCGCATTATCCGGCAAGCCTAAATACGGCGACCCGGACTACTACACCTACAACGAGGGCGAAAGCCTGTAAACGAAAAAAGGAGGATTTACCACATGGCACAGAAAACAGGAGCTTTAATTTTTGACGAAACCGCTGACCGCTACGATATTCGCTTTGATATTGCCGACTATTACGGCGGCTTGCATTGCGGCGAGTGCATGGACGTATTCACAGGCGGCAAATGGAAGCCGACCCGGATTGAGTACGGGGACAACTGGTATCTTGTAGGTATCCGCGCCGAGGACTTGAACGGGCTGCGGGTGCGGATTTAACGGGGCGGCGTGAAGAACGGACGCCCTTTTTTCACGCCCAAAAGCGGCGTACCACCTTAACACTATCACTACTACCGGGAAAGGAGGACGGTAAACATTGCAAGATGAAATCAACGAAAAAGTGGTTGCGCTCTCTGTCAAGGGAGCGAAGCTGACCGCTGAAACGCTGCAAAAGGCAATCAAAGCCATGCTTGCACAGGCAAAAAAGCAGCAGGAAAAACAGCCCCACGGGAAGCAGACCCTAAAGCAGCTTGCGAAGCAGAACGCGGGGCTATCCAACATTGAGATAACCGAGGGCAATATCAAAGCCTTTGAGCAGACGGCAAAAAAATACGGTATCGACTTTGCCCTAAAGAAAGACAGCACCGAAACGCCGCCCCGTTATCTCGTCTTTTTCAAGGGGCGGGACGCGGACGCTCTGACCGCAGCCTTTAAGGAGTTTTCCGCAAAGAAGCTGACACAGGAGCAAAAGCCCTCTATCCGAAAGGCACTTGCCACATTCCGGGAAGCAGCAAAGCAGCTTAACGCGAACCGTCAAAAGACAAAATACAAGGACAGGGAGGTATCGCTATGAAGCCGAATATCAAGAAGCTGCTTATCCTAAACGCCCCCTATCTGCTCTTTGTGTATCTCTTTGATAAAGTCGGACAGGCGGTGCGGCTCTCGCCGGGGGCTGACCTCTCCGGCAAGCTGGTTTCCATTGGCAGCGGCTTTTCCGCTGCCTTTTCAAATGCCCTGCCGAGTTTTAACCCTATGGATTTGCTTATCGGCATTGTCGGGGCTGTCGTTATCCGGCTTGCGGTCTATGTGAAAGGCAAGAACGCAAAGAAATACCGTAAGGGCATGGAGTACGGCTCTGCACGTTGGAGTGCATAATTTTAAGTGTAAATGACACATACATGGACGCACAGGAGGTTATGCACATGACTGATTATAGCAAAATTACAGCCCTTTACTCCCGCCTTTCCGTAGGCGACGAGGACAGGGACGGCGGCGAGAGCAACAGCATACAGAACCAAAAAATATTTTTGGAGAACTATGCCAGAGGGCAGCACCTAACCAATATCCGGCACTACATCGACGATGACGAAAGCGGCAGGTTTTTTGACCGTTCCGCCTACTCCCGCATGATGGACGATGTGGAAAACGGGAAAATCGGTGTCTGCATTATGAAAGACCTTACCCGCTGGGGGCGTGACTATCTCCAAGTCGGCAACGCGATGGAGATATTCAGACGGAACAATGTGCGCTTTATCGCGGTCAACAACGGCATTGACAGCGAGAAGCCCGACACATTGGAGTTTGCGCCCTTTATCAACATCATGTCGGAGTGGTACGCAAAGGACATCAGCAAGAAAGTAAAAACAGGCATTAAGACCAAAGGCATGAGTGGAAAGCCGATTGTCACCGAAGCCCCTTACGGCTATGTCAAAGACCCGGACAACAAGGATTTTTGGATAATCGACGAAGAAGCCGCCGAGGTTGTCCGTTTGATTTTCCGTCTGTTTATCGGCGGGAAAAACCGAAACCAAATCGCCGTATATCTGACACAGGAGCAAATCCCAACCCCCACTTTCTACATGAAAGACCGAGGGCGGGGAACCTGTAAAAATAAGACGCTCAACGAGGATAACCGCTGCAAGTGGAACAAAGCCACCTTGACCAATATCCTCACACGGCAGGAGTATTGCGGCGATGTAGTCAACTTCAAGACTACAAAGCATTTCCGGGATAAACATAACCACTATGTAGACCGGAGCCAGTGGCACATCACAGAAAATGTGCATGAGCCGATTATCAGCCGCAGCGATTTTGAAACCGTACAGCGGATTTTGGAAAACGCACCCGTCAAACGCCCCAACGGGGACGGGGAAATCCACCCTCTGTCCGGCTTGCTTTTCTGTAAGGACTGCGGCGCAAAAATGCACATTCGTATAGATTACCGGAACGGCGGCAAGCGGCACGTTGCTTTTTGCAGCGAGTACCACAAGGGAAAAGCCAAGAACCCCAAATGCCATTCTCCGCACATCATGGACGCGGACTTGCTCATGCAGACCATCGCGGAAGTGCTGAAGAAAATCGAGGACTATTCTATCAGCAACCGGGCGGAGTTTGAAGCCTTAGTGAAAAAGAACCTTGCCATGCAGCAGACCGACCAGACCAAAAAGCAGCAGAAGCGTATTCCGCAAATCACGACGCGCCTTGAACAGATTGACAAGGTGCTGAATAAGCTCTATGAGGACAACGCCCTCGGCACGATCCAGCAAGACCGTTATGAGCAAATGTCGCAGAAGTATTCGGAAGAATACTACGCGCTGAAAACGGAGCTTTCCACACTCCAAGAGCAGCTATCCGCTTATGAGAACGCTGGAGGACGGGCGCAGAGGTTTTTGAAGCTGACAGAACGCCATGCCGCCTTTACCGAGCTTACCCCCGCCATTCTCAACGAGTTTATCAGCCGGATTGAAGTGCATGAGCGCGACCAGAAAAGGGCGAGATACGCAATCCAGCACATCAGCATATATTTCAATTATATCGGCAAGTTTGAGAATGAAGTGACACAGCTTGCAGAACCGACCGAGCAGGAAATCCGGCAAATGCGGGAGGAAATCGAAGAAGCCAAAAAGGAAAAGAGCCGCGCCTACCACCGGCAGTATTCAAGGGAGTACCGGGCGAGAAACCTTGAAAAGCAGCGGGAGTATGACCGCATGAAAGCGCGGGAATACCGGGCAAGGCGAAAGGCGCAGGCAGCCGCCGCACAGTCCACACAGTAAAACAGAATAACCGACAACCAAGAGGGATTTTCCGGCTACGGGAAGTCCCTCTTTTGCGCCCGGAGAAAGGAGCCGCCTATGGCAGAACAGACCCCCGACAGTATCATCACGACCCAGAGGAACGGGCAGACCATTGTTGCGGAGTTATTTTTCAATCAAAGCAGCACAGAAACATTCCGCGACAAGCTGCTCAAACTGGCACTTGCCGACAGCTCGCGTTTATCCGCGTCTGACGGTCAAGAGCCGGAAAAAACAGAAATCTTGCGATAACAGCCGCCCTGGCGAACCATTCCCCGTCCGGGCGGTTTCTATTTGAAAATCCTCATTTTCCTCAAGTCAAGAGCCGGGAAAAACACCCGAAAAATGCCCCTATTGCGTAACAGGGGCGCAGAAAGGAGAGCTTATGAGAACAGGGCTTACTAAGCAGGATAAGACTACCGACATTTGGTTTGACGAGAAAGAACCGCTTATCCATATCCGCACTCACAACACCGCCTTGAAAAAGCGTCTGCTTGCATACAGCCGCCGTTATCCGGCGATCTGCCAGCAGACCGACGCAGACGAGGAAACGGGCTGCATGGAGTTTGAAATCCGCAAGGGGCGTTTCTCTTTCCGTCTGACCGCCCCATACAGCGAAGAACGGAGGAACGCCGCCAGCAAAGCGGCAAAGAAACATTCCGGCAACTTGACACACCCTATTCAAAAAGATGTGCTATAATTTTTTTGAAAAAGTTTCGGATTAGATGTAGTATTTGCCGCTGAAACCGTAGTACATAGGTGAAGCCCGAAAGGAGGCGGTGAGATGATAGACGACGAAAAAATCATAGAAATGTTTTTTGGACGTTCAGAACAAGGCATACGAGAGCTGGATATAAAATACGGAAAGGTCTGCCACAATCTTTCCTACCATATCGTAGGCAGCAGACAAGACGCGGAGGAATGTGTAAACGACGCTTATTTAGGCGCATGGAACGCCATTCCCCCGGCACGACCTAACCCGCTGCTATCTTATCTTGTTAAAATCGTTCGGAACATTTCACTCAAAATCTATTGGAGAAAGGAAGCAGCCAAACGGAGCAGCCATTACACGATTGCTTTGGAAGAAATTGAAGCCTGTATAGCAGCCCCGAATACAGTAGAAGCAGAAATCGAAGCCAAAGAGTTAGCCCGTATCATTGAAGCATTTTTAGACACGCTGACTACCGAAAACCGCGTTATTTTCATGCGCCGCTATTGGTTTTCCGACAGCTATAAGGACATAGCCGAGTTTATGGGGCTTTCAGAAAAAAACATTTCTGTCCGGCTGACCCGTATCCGCGAGAAGATGAAGCAATATTTGATTGAAAGAGAGGTATTCGTATGAACGCAAAGAAGTTTTCCGACGCTATGAGCGAGCTTGACACAAAATATGTCGATGAAGCCCTTAACTACAAAAAGAAAGCAAAGAAACCCGGTTGGGTTAAGTGGGGAGCTATGGCGGCTTGCTTTGCAGTAATTGCTGTTTTAGGCGTAGGCGTATTTCAAAATGGATTGTTCGGGAACAAAACTGACATTGCCACTTTGGACAACGGAAATGAAATCATCTTTGTAAAATCGGAAACTGCTGGCTCAAGCATTGACATTGACGGGACTATAACAACAAGGCAACTTACGGAAACGGAAGCTGCATCTCTTTTTCCAAACTTGACCGTTACAGCTCATGCAGTTTTTCGTGTTGATGATACTGTTTCCGACAGCAACAAAGAATTGATTGGTTTTGAGGGAAAAATCGAAAATGCCAAAGTGGTAATATCTACAACGGATATAGCACTACTTGATACGAAGATTGTAGGAAGTGAAGAAAGTAGCGAAGTAAATGGTACAAGCGTGACGGCAGGATATTTTGTAACAGACCGGAACAGCGTGGGAGAACAGAATGTAATTTACTATGCGACTTTTAAGTTGGGAGATAGCACCGTATATGTTGAAAATGCGGGTGCAAAAACTGAAAGCGAAAGTGTGAAAAACGATTTGGCTACCATTATCCAAGAGCTGATAAATAATGGTGCGCTTGACCTAAGTTCTTTCAACGGATAACCCCATGAAAATTTAATACTACCATCAGGACAGCCGAGAAAATCGACTGTCCTTTTTCTATGCCTATGGGCAGAAAGGAGCGACCAACCATGACAAAGCCAAGAGAGAAAAACCGTGAAGAACTGCAAGCCGAGATTGAGGACGGAAAGAAGAAAATCCGGCAGTTTGAAAACCGGGAAAAGATGTTGCGGAAGCTATCCAAAGAGGAACGCAGAACGCGCAGCCACCGCCTTATTGTCCGGGGCGCGGTCTTTGAAAGCATTGTGCCGGAAGCAAAGAACATGACCGACGAGGAAGCCACAGCACTTCTCCGGCTTGCCTTGACGAGTGAACCAGCGCGGGAATATCTGAAAAAACGAGCCGAGGGAACGACAAGCTGAAAATCCCTTAGGAACTAAGGGCGCACTTATACACCCTTGCGGGCGTGTGCGCTCTGCCGAGGGCTTGTCGGCACAGAGAGAAAGCAGCTTGCTTCCCTGTCTGACCGACATTGGCGGCTTTGCCGCAACAAGGGGCTGCACCCCTTGCGCCGCTTCGCGGCTATCCCTGCACACCCGCAAAAACAGTACACCCGCCGTTGGCGTCTGTACCATTTTTGCGGGTTTTATTATCCTATCCGGGAGGTGATACCCATAGCCATTTACCATTGGAACATCGGCATTGTGAGCCGAGGAAAAGGCAAATCAGCCGTTGCCGCAGCCGCCTACCGAAGCGGCGAAAAGCTGACAAACGAATGGGACGGAATGACCCATGACTACACCCGCAAAGGCGGCGTTGCCCATACCGAAATCATGCTGCCGCCCCATGCCCCGCCCTCTTTCTCTGACCGTTCAACCTTGTGGAACAGCGTGGAGCTTTACGAGAAAGCCGGGAACGCCCAGCTTGCCAGAGAGATTGACGCGGCGCTCCCCATAGAATTATCCAGAGAGGAACAGATCCGGCTTGTCCGGGAATACTGTTCCTCTCAATTTGTTTCCAGAGGAATGTGTGTGGATTTTGCCATTCACGACACCAACAGCGGCAACCCCCATTGTCATATTATGCTTACCATGCGCCCCCTTGACGAGCGCGGCGCGTGGGCGGCGAAATCCAAAAAGGAATATGACCTTGACGAAAACGGTGAGCGTATCCGCTTGCCAAGCGGCAGATACAAAACCCACAAAGTTGACCTTACAGGCTGGAACGACAAGGACAACACCCTCTTGTGGCGCAAGGCATGGGCTGACTTTACCAACGACTTTTTGGAGAGGAACGGAAGCCCGGAGCGCATCGACCACCGCAGCAACGCCGAGAGAGGAATTGACGAGATACCCACCGTCCACATGGGCGTGGCTGCTTGCCAGATGGAAAAGAAAGGTATCGCCACCGAGAAAGGCGAACTGAACCGAAATATCCAAAAGGCAAACCGCCTTATCCGGGAAATCCGGGCGCAGATTGGGAAGCTCAAAGAATGGATTGCCGACCTGTTCAAGGCGCGGGAAACCGCCCCGGAACAGCCGCCGCAATCTCCCAACCTTGCAAATCTGCTGATGAAGTATTTGAGCGTTCAGAGGGAAAAGAGCCGGAAGTATTCGCAAAGTTGGCAGCACCAACACGCAGCCGATGAACTGAAAACCATAGCGGCAGCGGTCAACTATCTTTCCGAGCATGGTATCTCTAATCTTGACGAGCTGGACGCTTCTCTTTCCTCTGTCAGTGATAAAGCCTATTCAATCCGGGAGGGAATGAAAACCGCCGAGGAACGCATGAAGAAGCTGCAAAAGCTAATTGAATACGGGAAGAACTATACAGAGTACAAGCCCATTCACGATGAGCTGAAAAAGCTGCAAAACGGCTGGACAAACAAGCGCGACAAGTACGAGGAAGCCCACCGCGCCGAGCTGACCCTATGGAACGCAGCAAGCCGCTATCTCCATGCAAATCTGCCGAAAGGAACAAAGACCTTGCCTATTGCGGAATGGGAACAGGAATATGCTGACCTCAAAACACAGAGGGACAGCGATTATACCAAACTGAAAGAGACCCGCGCCGAGGTTGCCGAGCTTCAAAAAATCCGCAGGTGCGTGGATATTGCACTCCGCGCCGACCAACCGGAGCAGACGCAGAGCCGCACCAAGCGGCATGATATAGACCGCTGAAAGGAGTTGAACTTTTATGTATTACACCCAAGAACAGATAGACCGGGCGAACCAAGCTGACCTTGTTTTGTTCCTGCAATCGCAGGGAGAACCGCTGGAACGCGCCGGACAGGAATACCGATGGAAACGGCACGACAGCTTGACTATCCGGGGAAACAAATGGTACAGGCACAGCCAGAGCAAGGGCGGCGGCCCCGTTGATTTTGTCATGGAGTTTTTCGGCAAGAGCTTTACCGAAGCCGTTGAATTGCTGATAGGAGAAAAAGGCGCAGCACCGGGCAGAAATCGCGGACGGGAAGTATATCCGTGAAGCGATTTACGGCTTGAAAGAGCCGCCGCAGGAAGAAACCGTTGAGATTATCCGCATGAGCGAGGTTGACACACAGACCGTTGAATGGCTATGGGAGCCGTATATTCCCTTTGGGAAAGTAACCATTGTGCAAGGCAATCCCGGCGAGGGCAAGACCACCTTTGCCCTGCGCCTTGCCGCCGCCTGTACCACCGGGGGAACGCTGCCGGGAATGAAGCCCTTGCCGCCATTCCAAGTGATTTACCAGACCGCCGAGGACGGGCTGGGCGATACCGTCAAGCCTCGCTTGATAGAAGCCGCCGCAGACCTTGACCGGGTGCTTGTGATTGATGAAGCCAAGCGGGAGCTTACCCTGTCCGACGAGCGCATAGAGAAAGCAATCACGCAGAACGGGGCGCGACTGATTATCCTTGACCCCATACAAGCGTATATGGGCGACAAAGCCGACATGAACAAGGCTAACGAAGTGCGCCCTATCTTCCGCCGTCTTGCCGAAGTCGCGGAGCGTACCGGGTGCGCCGTTATCCTTATCGGACACCTGAACAAAGCCGCCGGAGGACAGAGCGCGTACCGGGGATTAGGTTCTATCGACTTCCGAGCCGCCGCGCGGAGCGTGCTTTTAATCGGGCGCGTAAAGCGTGAGCCGAATGTGCGCGTTATCGTCCATGACAAATCTTCCCTTGCGCCGGAGGGGAAGCCTATCGCCTTTTGCCTTGACCCGGAAACGGGCTTTTCATGGATAGGCGAATACGACATAACCGCCGACGAGCTGCTATCCGGCGCGGGCGGCAACACCGCCACCAAGACCGAGCAAGCCGAGAAGCTGATACTTGATTTACTGGCAGACGGGAAAGAGCTTGCCAGCGAGGACATTGTAAAAGCCGCAGCCAAAGCCGGAATATCCGAAAGGACAGTACAGAACGCCAAGCGCAACATGAGCGGCATTTTAGGCGCAAGGCGTGTCGGCGGTCAATGGTACAACTTCATCAAGAAGAAGCAGCCACCCGAACCCGCAAGCTGAAAGTGCAAAACGCAGACCCTTTGCACTTTGCACTTTCGCACTTTCACGATAATTTGCGTCAATAACTCAAAAAAGCACTTGACAAAACGCTTCATGGGGCAATGCCGAGGATATAAAGCCATATATCGACCCCATGTTTGAAAATAACGTGCTGCTGACGCAGACCGAAAGGCTGATGATGAGCAGCCGCCCGAAGCACCCGAAGTATGCAAGAAACAAAAACGTGCTTGTCATCGGCGGCTCCGGCAGCGGCAAAACAAGGTTTTTTGTAAAGCCCAACTTAATGCAAATGCACAGCAGCTATGTTGTCACAGACCCGAAAGGAACGGTTTTAATCGAGTGTGGAAAGCTCTTGCAGCGGGGCGGGTACAAAATCAAGGTGCTAAACACCATCAATTTCAAGAAATCCATGCGGTACAATCCCTTCGCCTATCTGCGCAGCGAAAAGGATATTTTGAAACTGGTAAATACCATTATCGCCAACACCAAAGGCGACGGGGAAAAATCCGGCGAGGATTTTTGGGTGAAATCGGAACGGCTTTTTTACTGCGCCCTTATCGGCTACATCTGGTACGAAGCCCCGGAGAATGAGAAAAACTTTACGACGCTGCTTGAAATGATAAATGCGTCGGAAGCCCGCGAGGACGACCCGGAATTTCAATCCCCCGTTGACCTCATGTTTGAACGCTTGGAGGAAAAAGACCCGGAACATTTTGCGGTGCGCCAGTACAAGAAGTTTTTGCTGTCTGCCGGAAAAACAAGAAGCTCTATCCTCATTTCCTGCGGTGCGCGTCTTGCCCCCTTTGACATTCGGGAACTGCGCGAGCTGATGGAAACCGACGAAATGGAGCTTGACACCTTAGGCGACCGAAAGACCGCGCTTTTTGTTATTATCTCCGACACCGACGACACCTTTAACTTTGTTGTATCAATCCTTTACACACAGCTTTTCAATCTGCTTTGTGACAAGGCAGATGATGTGTACGGCGGGCGGCTACCTGTTCATGTGCGCTGTCTGCTTGACGAGTTTGCAAATATCGGGCAGATACCGAAGTTTGAAAAACTCATTGCCACGATAAGGAGCCGCGAAATCTCCGCGTCCATCATCTTGCAGAGCCAGTCGCAGCTAAAGGCTATCTACAAGGACAACGCCGATACCATTGTCGGCAACTGCGATACGACCCTGTTCTTGGGCGGCAAGGAGAAAACGACCCTTAAAGAAATGTCGGAAATCTTGGGGAAAGAAACCATTGACAGCTTCAACACTTCCGAAACAAGAGGACGGGAGCTTTCCCACGGGCTGAACTATCAGAAGTTAGGCAAGCAGCTTATGAGCGAAGATGAAATTGCGGTCATGGACGGCGGGAAATGTATCTTGCAACTACGCGGGGTGCGTCCGTTCTTCTCCGAAAAATACGATATTACCAAACACCCGAAGTACAAGTACCTTTCCGACTTTGACAAGAAAAATGCCTTTGACATGGAAAAGCACTTGCGCCGCCGTCCTGCAATCGTAAAGCCGGACGAGGTATTTGACTATTACGAAGTTGACGAAGCAGATTTGCAGAAGGACACAGAAAATGAATAAGCGTATCAGAAAGAAAAAGGCAAAACAGCAGCTAATCCGGGCTATCAGCGGGCTTGTGGAAGCTGCCGAGGAAATGCAGCGGGAACAGGAACGCAGGACAAGACAGGCAGGTATTTCCTATATCAAGTATATCGAAGCTGTCCGGGAACGGCAGTACGGCATTATGCCTGTCTACACACCACTTTTTGAAAAGGAGGGAGCTTAAAGTAAAAATAATAAACACGGGCTACATGGTACGCGCCCCTACTCCTTGCGCGTATCGCGGCAGGAAGCCGCACCCTTACAACTGAATACCGCCGCGCCGCAGCAACAAACGCAGCGCGGGGACTTATGACCGCGGCAGTTATCGAAAACTGACCGCCGTTTTTTATGCCCTTTTTCGGGCAGCCGCACAGCGGCAGAAAGGAGTTATATTATGGCATTTTTCAACAGCGCAGTAGGCGTTTTACAGACACTCGTTATCGCTCTCGGAGCAGGTCTTGGCATTTGGGGCGTTATCAACCTCTTGGAGGGCTACGGAAATGACAACCCAGGTGCAAAAAGCCAGGGCATGAAGCAGTTTATGGCTAATTAAAGGGAACAAAAAGAAAGGAAAAGCACAATCCAGACGGTATCAGCGGCAGGCTACAAGAATAAATTGTGATTTCACAAGATTGGTGCTATAATAAGAGAAAAGTTCCTGCCGGGGCAGCCGCCCCGGTGGTATGGATAGAAAGGCAGGAAAGCAATATGCACATCAGCTATAAACCACTCTGGCATACACTGTTAGAGCGTGATATGAGAAAAGAAGATTTAAGGCTTGCCGCCGGTATGACAACGAATATGATTGCCAACATGAGCAAAGAGGGAAAGCACATCAGCATGGACACATTAGCCCGTATCTGCGAAACGCTGAATTGTGAGATTACCGATGTGATTGAGTTAGTACCAGACGAGCCTGCTTCCACAGGAGGTAAGGAACATGAGCGAATTGAAACCAAGAATAACAGAAAACGGAATTGATTATATCCTTGTCGGAGATTACTACATCCCGGATTTGAAGCTGCCGGAAGAACACCGCCCCATAGGAAAGTATGGACGGTTGCACCGGGAATATTTGAGAGAAGTCCACCCAGCCAGATTGAATACATTGACACTGACCGGAGAATTATGGACATATCTTGCAGATCTGAACGAACAGGCACAGAAGCGATTAGGTACAATCATAGAGCAGATGAAAGCTGCTGAGGGGGTCACAGAAGAATTAAAGAGTATCTGTCAGATGGAATGGGTGCAGCGTTGCAATAACATTCACAATCGGGCAGAAGAAATTGTTTTGCATGAGATGATTTATTCATAACGGTATGGTAGAATGATTATGATAAATCGGAGTTTGACGAGGTAAAAGAATATGAATGGAAAACATCTATTTCTTACATCTGCAGGGTTGACCGATAAGATGAAAGAGAAATTCTTTGATATTATTGGAAAGTGTCCGAAGGATGTGAAAGTGCTTTATATTCCAACAGCTGGCATTGAAACAGATGGTGCAAGAGAGTCGCTTGCAATATGTTTTCATGAACTCTTTCTAATGGGAATTCAGTACGAAAATATATTAGTGTACAATCTGGAATTAATTCTTTCAAAAGACTATCAAAGAACCTATTCTTCGTATGTTACAACCCCGTTTATGCTTACAAGGCTATTAACTTTTGAAGAATTAAACCAATTTGATGCTGTTTTTGTCAGTGGTGGTGATGTATCTGTGCTTTGTCGTGAAATGTCTAGAACTGGTTTTGATAGAATACTTAATAATGCAATTAAAAACGGACTTATATATGTCGGAATCAGTGCAGGAAGTATGTATGCGGCGGGAAATTTAACAGATGGATTACATATTATTGACAATCCTATTATCCCCCATTGGAATGGTTCTGAAACAACAGTATTACCGAACGGCAAAGATGAGATTAAGCTTGCTGATGGAAAAGCTGTTTATGTAGAGGATAATTACATGAGTGTAATATGATGCACATGTAGGATTAGTCAAATTCAAGTTTGCCGAAATATCTTTCTAACTTTCCCTATTTTACAGGCTTTTCAGCCCATTCATGAGTGAAATGATATGTATTTTCCCTTATTTTTGCCCTTATGAGATAATCGTAAGGGAAATAAGGGAAAGTTTTATTTAGTCGTTGCCTGCCACTTTATCAAGTAACTTTGCGGATTCCCGCTTGGCTTTTCTTGTGGAATGGGCGTAGACATTCATTGTGGTACTGACATCTGAGTGTCCTAACAGTTCCTGTACATCTTTCGGAGCTGCTCCATTTGCCAGAAGGTTGCTTGTGTAGGTGTGTCGCAACTGGTGAAAATGAAATCCTTCAAATCCATCCAGTTTCTGAGCAATCTTCCTGCAAACAATTCCTAACGTGCTTGGCAGTTCCAAACTTCCATCCGGTCTTAAGCAGACAAAGGATATTTCCTTATAATCTTCTGGAACATTCTCTGTTCCGTCCAGATGATAGAACTCATAGTAAACTCTGTTTTTGTCTTTTACTTCTCTGTAGTAGTTTTTGTGGTAAAGTTCTCCGTACTGCATTCGGTTTTTAAGTTGTTCCTTTCGGGCATTGCGAAGAATCTCTGCCAGTGTATCTCCAAAATCAACAATCCTTACCTTTTTTCGTTTGGTTGGTCCGATGATATTCTTGTGCCTTGAACCATCATATCGGATACTGCGTCTGATCGTAAGGCACTGTTCTTCAAGATTTACATCCTGCCATGCCAGACCACAGGCTTCACCGATACGAAGTCCTGCATAATAAGCTATCTGGATTGGAAGTATTGCCGGTGGATTGTAATCCTGTAGAAATTCAATCAGTCTTTCATAATCCTCTCGTGGAATTGGCTGTATATCGCCATCCATGTCATCATCAGAAAACAGGTCAACCTCATCCGTCTGGTATTTCAGCTTAATATACTGCATCGGATTGAAAGTGATATATTGCTTTGGTGATACTGCAAACCGGAATGACTGCTGTAATACTGCCGAGAAAGAACGAATGTAATCTTTGCTGTAACCTTTTCTTTCTGAACCATCTGGATAAGTGCCACCAAAGGAAAGCAGATCGAAGAAGGCTTGTAAATGCTCAGATGTTACATTTTTCAACTTTCTCTCTGAAATTGGATGCTTCTTGATGTTGGTAATAGCACCAAGGTAATTCTGGACTGTCCCATTACTGAGAGTACCGGTCTTTAATTCTTCCTCTGCCCATATATCAAGTAATTCTCCAACTGTAATATTTTCCGACTTTGCAATGAATTTCTTGCTTTCGTAATCGTCCATTGCCTGACGGAGCAGTTTTTCCGTTTCACTTTTGCTTTCTGTTCCAGCGTATTCTTTCTGAACCAGATTGCCGCTTGCATCTTCTACATAGAAGCGGTAGTACCATTTCTTTCCTTTTTTTCTTACAGATCCTTTTGCCATAATCGTGTGTCTCCTTTCGATATCAGACAATCGGAACTGATGAAATGCTTCTTGCGTGTAGGCATCTTATGGACAAGTCCATAAGCCAATTCGCCGCTCGTCAAATCTGTAAACAGCCTGACTTGCTCGTGCTCATTGTATCATAACTCCGCTTGTCGTTCTATACCGAATCGGAATCCTCATACAAAACTTCTGATAAAAGATTTTCAAGCCTTTGTTCTGCCATTTCCGGTTTCTTGGAATAGAGCCTTACAATATCTGCCATATCATTAAAGGCATTAACGGTATGGGTGATCTCCCGGAGAAACATAATCTCGTTATATTCATCATTCGATTCAAATCCCATTGCCTTTGCAATATCCGCTTCATTCGTGTTGTCCTTGTAATTCTTGCAGGCAAACTGGAATGATTCCAGAAACAGGTTATATTGCTTTAACATCAACAGCAGTAAATCTTTGGAAAAAGCATCTTCCTTTTTACTAAGGTCGAGAGGTAACTGTTTGAGAATATCGCCCATTGCATCACGAATCTGTAATTCTTTCTTATCCGTAATATCGGTTTCGTATTCATCGGTTTCCCCCTTGAGCCATTCAATAGATACATGAAGTGCTTCCGAAAGACCTTCCAGCACCATCTTTTTGGTATTGTCAATCGAACCATTCTCATAACGCAGGATTGTGGAAGCGGTAACTCCCATCTTCTCTGCAACATAAGGCTGTGTCAGATTTAATTCCAGGCGACGCTGTTTTGCCCTGCTACCTATCAGCTTGCGTAGTTCTTTATCTTTCATGCTGATTGCCTCCTTTTTCGGTATGTATGAATTATAGCATGTACCTCACATAATTGCAATATGCAATTTAATGATTATTTTTAAAATTTCATAACGCTTGACAACGCAATATAAAACCGCTATACTAACAGCACAACAAAAATTGCATAATGCAATTTAACAGGAGGTGACAAGATGACGGAAAGAAAGATTGCATTATCCATCGAGGAAGCAGCCGACTATACAGGAATTGGCAGAAACACTTTGAGAAAGCTGGTTGAATGGAAGAAGCTTCCGGTATTAAAAGTCGGAAGAAAAGTCCTTATTAAAACTGACATTCTGGAAAAGTTCATGGAAGCCAACGAGGGGCGAGATCTGAGGGATAAAGGAAATGTAAAAGCTGTCACAAGAAATGTGGCAACTTAAAAAGGCGGCTTCCTACGAAACCGCCAAAGGTTCTATCAGACCGAAGCCATGATATACCTACACGCAAGAGGATTATACCATGTGCTTCTCCTGATATGCAACCGGGAACTGTTGTTTATCGGAAAAAGAAAGGATGAAGACGATATGGCGAAATCAACAAAGACTTATGAAGAAAGAATACGTGCATTAGAGAAAAAGGAACAGGAAAGCATTGAAGCTACAAAAAAGCTCATAGCACAGCGGAAGGAACTGGAAAAGAGAAAGAAAGCGGAAGAAAGTAAAAAACGAACCCACAGGCTCTGTCAGATTGGAGGAGCGGTGGAATCGGTTCTTGGCTGTCCGATTGAGGAGGAAGATTTACCAAAGTTGATAGGCTTCTTAAAAAGGCAGGAAACAAACGGGAAGTTTTTCTCAAAAGCGATGCAGAAAGAATTAGTTACAGACATGGAGGAAGTGTAATGGCGGAGGGAGTGGGTTTTCCATTCCCTTCATTGCCTTTGAATGAAGGGCGCACTTATGGACAACCAGAGGTCGTCCTTATAAGTTTGCCACAAGTGGCAACCGGTCTGCGCTTACGCTTGCCGGGCTCGTTCCGTCGGCGGGGCTTTCAGCCAGACCTGCTCATGCCGCAGGTGGCACTCTTGTGCAGAGGGCGTTCCGACAGCTTCACTCCTGCAAAACCAGAAGAAGATGCTGTCGGAAATCAATGCCGGATACGGCAGAAAGGGGGAATCGTATCATGGCGATATTTCACTTTACAGTAAAGATTGTCGGGCGCAGTAAAGGAAAATCTGTCATATCCGCATCGGCATATCTTAATGGAGATGTGATGAAGAATGAGGAAACAGGCAGAACCAGTTACTATACTTCCAAAAAGGAAGTCGTCTACACCAGTCTGATGATGTGCGAAAATGCACCTCCTGAATGGCTGCATGTACCGGAAGAAAATATAAAAAGGTTTCAACAGTCTATCCGTTATAAAAGAGCGGATGATAAAGATGCCGCACTGGAAAAGTTTAAAATCACATTTCAGAAACAGCGTCTATGGAATGAGGTATTGAAGATAGAAAAAAATGCAGATGCACAGCTTGGACGCTCATTTGAATTTTCCCTGCCGAAAGAATGGAGCAGACAGGAACAGATTGATTATACAACCGAATATATTCAAAAGACTTTCGTGGATAAGGGAATGTGTGTCGACTGGAGCATACACGATAAGGGCGATGGAAACCCACATGTGCATTTACTTGTAACCATGCGACCATTCAATCTGGATCATTCATGGGGCAGCAAAGAAGTCAAGGACTGGGATTTTGTCAGAGATACTGACGGAAATATCGTGGTTGATGAATCCCACCCGGACTGGTGGCAGGATAAGAAAAATCCTGACCGGCATGGAATCCGTATTCCGGTACTTGATGAAAACGGAGTACAGAAAGTCGGGGCAAGAAACAGAAAACAATGGAAACGTGTTCTGACCGATGCTACCGGCTGGAGTAATCCAAAGAATTGTGAGTTATGGCGAAGCGAATGGGCTAAGACGTGTAACCGACATTTATCCATAGACAATCATATTGACCACCGCTCTTATGAAAGACAGGGTAAATTAAAAGTTCCTACTATCCATGAGGGTGCAGATGCAAGAAAGATTGAGGAAAAATATCTCACCGGACAGATAAGGAAAGGTTCATGGAAGGTTGAGGAAAACCAGATGATTAAAAAACAAAATGCACTATTGCAAAAGGTAATTGAAACCTTTGGTAAGGTATCCGGTGCATTGTCGATGTGGAGGGAGTGGTTGAATGACATTAGAAGAAAGCAAAGAAGTAATTCCCATGATGGAAGCAATGATTACACAGATAGAGGAACAGCAGAATATCATGGCAGAGATGCTTCAGGAGATACAGGAAAAGGACGAGAAGCTGATGTGTTTTCAGGAGCAGGAAGAACGATTGCAGCAATTAGAGAGCGAATTATCAGAGCTGCTACAAATCTTACCGAATACAGAAGAACTGTTGATGCTTCTGGAAGAAAAGACAGACCAGATACAGAAACTCACAGACGAAAATCAGCAATGGCAGGAATTGGCACAGAAATTAAACAGCGAGAACCGGCTATTGCAGAAACAGAACAGCGAATTGTTGAACTTGAACAGCAATTAGAGAAAGGAAGGTCGATTGATGAACGAATTAAGAAACTCAAAGAGCGACGATCAACTGGAAGAGTTGCTTCTGCTGACAGAGCAGATGCAGGAAGAACTCGACCAGAAAGACAGGACTATCCGGGAACTGAAAATGCAGCTCGACGAATCGCTGACCTTGAACGAGAGGTTAAACAGCGAGAACAGAGCAGGGAACATTCAAGCCTTAAAGAACGACTTGAGGAAAACAAAAGAATTGTTGCAGAGCGAGAAAGAGAAAACGCACGCTGCCGAAATCATGACAGAGGAATGTCAAGATAAGCTAAGGCAGGCAGAACAGGAACGGGACTATGCACTCTCTCATCAGAAAAAAGTAGAGATACCGGTTGAAAAGCCGGTACTCTATCAAAAGTGTGGGAACTGTAACCTGACAGCTTATCTGAAAGCCAAGGAAAAGTATGATACGCAGAGAGAAAAACTGGCAGGCAGATATAAAACAAAAACAGCCATGTATGAAGCATTGATGTTTCTGCTGATATGGTATTCCGTATCAACTACTCTTTTTCAGATGATACGGTCAAAAATATTTATTTCTGATTGCGTGGTATTCTTTGATACAATCGCCACTTTTATACAGACCATTGCAGGGTGGATTATACTGACAGGAAAGAACATGGCACAGATTAGTAATGGAATATCCAATCCTGTCGTTGCCGGAATTGTATATTGGCTGATAAGAATACTGATCTGCGGTGGATGTTTGGTGGGTGCTGGAATACTTGTAGCATTTATAGAGATAAAGATTGCAGAGTTATATAAGAAGTGCTGTTGGGATATGATTACCATAATGGTAATACTTATAAGCATGGCAACAGCTATCTACTTTGGGAAGTGGATAAAGACAACATTGCCAATCAATCTGCTATTTCTCTTATTATTCGTGCAACTGGTATATGTTGGAATCAGGTGGTATGTAAAGGGATGGCGAGAAACAAGGGGATATCATTAAAACAAAAATACCGATATTTTATTGGTACTATATGTCTTTACTTTCGTGCTAATATATATTATCATATTAGCACGAAAGGAGAAAGCATATGACTCAGTTTGAAAAATTAGATTTGTTGTTGCGTGAATGTGGAGGGACAATTCAGACATTTCAAGTTCTAAATAATGGAATTAGTAAGTCTGTGTTTTATGCATATGTGAAGGAACGAGGATTAGAACAAGCTGCTCATGGTGTGTATGTATCGCCGGATACGTGGACAGATGCAATGTACCTTTTGCATTTACGTTGTGGTCAAGCTGTATTTTCTCATGAAACTGCATTGTTTTTTCATGATTTAACGGACAGAGAGCCTTTGAAATACACCATAACAGTAAGAACTGGATATAATCCAAGTCGTTTGCAGGAAGACGGTTTTCAAGTGTACACAGTAAAAAAGGATTTACATGAAATAGGAATCATAGCTATGCAGACATCATTCGGACATTCCGTTCCCGTTTATGACATGGAGAGAACAATTTGTGATCTGCTTCGTAGCAGAAAAAATGTTGAAATGCAGGTCTTTCAAGACGCATTGAAACAATATGCAAAACGTAAGGATAAAAACTTACGGATGCCGATTTTGTGCGCTTCTTCCGGTGTGGTTTCTCCCACCGCAAAGGATTGTATCAAGTGCCGCCCTAAATGTGTGCCGCGATCTCCGGCAGCTTCCCGCGTCCATGCAAACTCAATATCGGCGGTTTCCAGCCCGCAGCCGAAAGAGGACGCAAGCAGCTTCCCGTCTGTCTTTTCGGGATTTAAGATATAGTCTATCGCAGCCTTTAAGGTTGATTTAATAGGGTGCGTCTTTGTAACCGCCATATCTCGTCCACCGCCTTTTTAATGTCCTCTATATCCTGCCTGTAAACCGTCCCCGTCGCATTGGCGCGTTTTGCAATTTGGTTGATGTTCCGGCTCACCGCTTGCAGTTCCCGGATATATGCTTTTGTGTCGCTTCGGTCAACGACAAGAATATACCCGTCTATCGCCATTTTACGGAAGTATGCCCCATACTGCTTTATGGGAAGCTGCTTCATCTTCTCGTCGATCAGCCGCTTTTCTTCTTCCGTAACGTAAAACTTCATCTGTATATTTCTCTTTCGGTTTTCCATTTCCGCACCGCCTTTCGGTATAAGGGTTTGGGATTATCCCAACAAGCATTTTCCGCAAACGGGTACTCGTTTGCTGTGCTTGCTATCTACTCCATACCCCCACCGAAAGGCGGTATTTGTTGCGCGTTCCTTTGATTTTGGACGCAAAAAAAGATTGCAGCCGCCATGCGCTGCAATCTCCCGATTTCTCATATTGTGAGGTTAATCCTCTGCTTTTTCGACTTCCGTTATCTCCCTTGCTGTTGCGGTTACAATCCGTATGCCTTTATCGCTCATACCGTCCAGCAGCGCGTCAAGCTGCCGCCGCCCGGTGGATTTCTCCGCATTGCTGTTCGGGAAGAAAAATTGATCTACCGAAATATGATACCGGGTTACAAGGTCATAGAATACCTGTAAACTCGGCTGTTGTCCCTTGTTCTCGATATTCGCAAGGTAGCGCGGGGAAATATATAACTCGTCGCTTACCTTTTTGCGGCTCTCGCCGTATTCATTTCTCGCGGCTTTTATAGCTGCCCCGAAAGCCTTAAAGTCGTACAATGGTACGGGTCTTTTTGCCATTTTCATTCACCCTGTTACATTTTACAGTTCACCTTTCTTTTTGGATATGTCCACACAATTCATATCATTAGGTTAAATACTTCCTGTTGTGTATTGACAGTAGACTGATTTTCTGATAAAATAAAATTCATGTAAAAGGAGGCGGCGTTTATGTTGCATAGCATGCGTATTAGATAAGCATTGAAAAAAAGGATTTTCCCATTTTCAACATGGGCTTTTTTGTCATGCTTATTTTGCGGATGCTATACAAAAAACTAACGACGTATAGATATAGTATAGACATAGTGCAAGCTATGCCTTAGTTTTGTTGTACTGCTCTGTGCATTATAAATGCAGGTCAATGCTCATGTTGAGGATTGACCTGCATTTTTTTGTGTAAAAAGGACGAGTGAAATATAATGCTTAAAAAATATTGGATAAAATGTCCGATTTGTAACGGAAAGACGAGAGTTCAAGTATTTCATAATACTGTATTAAAAGATTTTCCTCTTTTCTGCCCTAAATGCAAATTGACGCATATCATTGATGTAGAAAAATTAGAGATTGTAATCAAAAATACAGAAAAACAAACTTTTATTATTTAGAAGAAAGGATATAAAAATGAAACGTTTACCTAAATATACGCCTGCGGAAGTACGGAATGATCCATACGGATTTACTTACAAAGAAATGTCGGAAGTTATTGGCGAGAATGAAGCAAAAGCCTTATATGAAGAATTATATAAGCAATTACCACGCAAAAAAAATCTATCAATGTTGGTAAAAAATATTTGCAAAAGCAGTGATACTGAAAAGTATGTTTACGAACTGAAAGACAACAAATACATTGAAACGGTTTTTATCAAGCGGCGAGATGGTGGAACTGTTTGCGTGAGCACACAAGTCGGTTGTCCTGTTGGTTGTATTTTTTGTGAGTCCGGGCGAAATGGCTTTGTTCGTAATCTAACATCGTCAGAAATCGTACAACAGATTATATTGTTGCGTCGAAAAGTAAACCGTATCGTTTTTATGGGTATGGGAGAGCCTTTATTCAATTATGACAACTTGATAAAAGCAATCCATATTCTCCGAGATAGATATGGGCTCAACTTTCCAACCGACGGCATTACCATATCAACAGTTGGTCCGGTCGATCAATTAAAAAAATTGCGCGAGGAACATCTTAAAATTCAGTTGACAATATCTTTACACGCAGCAACACAATCTGCAAGAAATCGTATTATTCCTCACATGCGCATATATGCTATTGAAGATGTTGTTAAGCAAGCCTTATCCTATTCTGAAAGGCATAATCGCAAAATTGTCTTTGCGTATTTGCTTTTACCGGGTATAAATGACCGGCCCTCAGATGTAAGACAACTTGCAAAATGGTTTCGGGGCAAAAAAGTTATGATTAACGTGTTACAATACAACCCAACAAGCAATTCAAGAATTAAAGCACCACAGAAACGGGAAATAGTTGCATTCAAACATCAATTAGAGCAAGCAGGACTTGAAGTTACTATGAGAGTTTCTCATGGCAGAGAGATTAACGCGGCTTGTGGACAGTTAGCTAACACATATAATAAATTCAAAAAAAAATGATTAAAAGTGCCAGACGCATAGACGCAGAGCCGATAACGCATTAGGTCAAAAAACCTATGTGTTATCGGCTTTTTTATTTAATATTGCGCAAAAGCCGCTGTTCCCTATTATAGAATGGATTGCGGGTAGTGTATTAAAGTCGCCCTTTTTTAAGGATACGGCGGTATCGGGGAGGTATCGCCGTGTCCATTTTTATTTACTGTAACCCGCCTAATGCTTTGCGGTCAAAAAAAGCTATGCTCCGCAAGCGGGATATTCCGGCTATGAATGTGAACTGTCAATACATTTAGCTACTGCTTACATTTCCTTTGCGCCCGTCCGCGTCTTGCGGACGGGCGCATTTTGCTTTTTTCAACTTTTTTCTGAAAAGCGCACTCAAGAGCCATCTCCCGAACGGGTACGGAGCGAAAGGGGCAGAGAGGACAAGCCCTTAACTCCCGTCCTCTACTCCACGCGGGAAGGAGGTGAACTCTATGGAGCTATCTTCTTCCGACAAGGAAAGAATACAACATCAGTACGACGCATTAGCAAAGAAAACTTTGGTCGGCGAAGCGAAAAGCCACCGCCGCACTCTTGCGAAACGCGCAGCACGCGAAGTTACTTTTTCGGATTTGAGCGAAAGCGAACTCGCGCAGCTTTTCACAACGGACGAATACGAAAGCGATTATTTCCGTTTTCAAGTGTCCGGCTTTGATGTACTCGTCAAAAATGAACTGCTTGCCGAAGCCCTTAACGCTTTGCCCGAAAGGAAACGCGACATTATCCTTTTGTCCTACTTCTTGGATATGAGCGACGCGGAAATTGGCGAACTGCTGAATGTTGTACGCACGACGGTTTTCCGGCACAGGAAATCCGCGCTTGCGAAAATCAAACAGTATTTGGAGGGAAAAGCAGATGATGAATACCGTTAGGAAGTCTGAAAATCTGTTGCCGTTCCCTGTCATTTCCGCAGCGGCAAACGGCGACACAACCGCCATGTGCGCGATCTTGAAGCACTACGAGGGTTACATAGCGAAACTTTGTACCCGCACGCTGAAAGACGACGCGGGCAATACCTATTCCTATGTGGACGAGGAAATGCGTAACAGGCTGCAAGTGCGCCTTATTACCCGCACCCTTGCTTTTCATGTAGGATAATCTTTTAGCCCATGCGGGGAGCGTGTCCCCTTTCCACGCTTCCCGTTATGGGCTATTTGTCGTTCCGCAAAAGCATATCCGCTGTTGATGTGCTTTTGCAGGCCGACAAAGCCTATTGTTCTTTGACAAAGAAAGCGGCCTTTGGTGCGCAGCATAACAGGCAAACGGGTACATTCCGTCTGTACCGAGCCAGTCGGCGGGTACGCCATGACAGCTTTTCCCCATAGGGGAAAAGCCGAGCGAGAACTACCGCGCCGTAAAACAGGTTTAGCAGCTTGTGGGCGACGACATACAAGGCGGCACAATGATACTCCCGCGTTGAACACCCTCAAAGTATTGCGCGGCGCACCCATAAGCATGGGCCGGGGTGAAACTCCCGTGAGGTTGCAGCTAACAACCGCCCGTTTTTGCCTTTTGACGAATATAGTTTATCCATACAGGAAAAGGAGGTTTTTCTAATGGATAAAAAACAGACAATTACAACCGAACGCAAAATAGGGAAAATCACCTATCTTGTTCAAGCGTTGCCGAGTGAAAAGGCAACCGATACAATCCATAAAAAGATTGAGAAACTCATTGTAAAGGATTTGCAGAAAAAGCCCGGAAATCCGGGATTTTTAGCGTCCGAGTAGTGCATTAGGCGGCGGGATATGGTATAATGATAGCAACACATTATACCTGTTTATTCGGCTGTCGGAAAGGAGGACTAATGTTACAGTCGAATAAAATCACCGCCCTTTACTGCCGTTTAAGTCAAGAGGATATGCAAGCCGGAGAAAGCGGAAGCATACAGCACCAAGATGTAATATGTAGAGGGTGGTTTCTACCGCCTAATACTATTACATGACTGGCGGCTCATTTGTGGTGAATTGGTCTGGCAGTTGTGGGAAAGGAAAAAAATCCGCATAACTGCTGACATTTTAGCACGAAGGGAGCATGAAAATGAAGTCTATTTTTGAAGAAATGGGCGGCACATATACGAAGGTTGGCGATTACTATATCCCCGACCTTGCGCTGCCGGAGACCGAGGAATATCAGATCGGTAAGTATGGCCGTATGCGCCGCCGCTACTTGAAAGAGCATCGTCCCGTCCTTTATGCACACTACCTAACAAGCTGCACCCTGCATGAACATCTTGCAGAGATAGACAAATCCTGCAATCAGCGTATGGAGATCATGTGCGAAGCTATGGCACGACTGGAAGGTGTGACCGAGGCACTTAAAGCTACCGATCAAATGGAATGGGTACGGCGCATGAACAACATTCATAACCGTGCAGAGGAAATTGTTCTGACGGAGCTTGTATATTGCTAAACACATGTTAGCCCCGCATCAGCATGAATGAACGCTGGTGTGGGGCTAATTCTGTATCACTTAGCTCTTTATATTCCAGTAGCCTTTTCGGTCAGACCCGATGCGCTCGATGATTCCTTTTTCCTTCAGCTCCTTCAGACGCTGAGAAACTGTTTTTCTGCTGATAGATAGCTTATCTGCTATGGTGGTAGATGTGTATGCAGGATCTTCGGAAATCAGGGCCAGAATTTGCATGGATTTTTCATCCAAGGTTTCTGTTACCTTTTCTGTTACCTTTTCTGTTACCTTTTCTGTCACCTTGTAGGTGGCAGATCGAATAACCCGATCCTCTGACGCTGTAAACTGAATCATAATATCGCCGGGATGCACGGTGTACGCAGGAAGCGGGCTTCCATCTTCCTTGCAAGCCTGACAGATTTTCTCAATACCACGTCCCCAGCTCTCGATGAAGCCGGCCAAATAATACACATTCGCAATCGCCGTGTTGTAAGGGCGGGATGCGTGTTTGGACATCAGGCTGTCTGCCGTCCAGTTGTCTGGAAGCCTACCACAGTTAGCGATATACAGCTTATCCTCATACACGCTGATCTGAATCGGAACGCCGCTTTCATATTGCTTGTGGCATAGAGCGTTAAGAAGGGCTTCACGCAGGGCAGCGTCGGGAACAAAATAACGCTCAATGCGCTGCATCCCTTCGTAAGTGATTTTCGCTTTCATATATTTCAGATGGATGACTTCAATGATCTTGTCAATCTGTTCCAACAAGGAGCCGTGAATTTCATCCTGATAACGGAGATCGGCATCATTCTCGAAAAAGCCGATTTTTGTGTATGCGCCCAGCTGCCAGCGGTCAGGGTCTTTGCAGAACAGCAGCATCGCTGCGTTGGTATAATACCCGGCATTGGTCAGACGCAGCTTTTCCATTAAATCCGCTTTGTCCTCGTCTAAAACGCTTTGGTCGATCCGGCCCTTCTTGGCGGCAAGGGTCTTGAATCTCTTGACCAACTCATCATCAATATCATCCAACGTAAATCCCGGCAAGGGCATATTATCCCACGAAGCACCACGTTTGCGTAGAATGAAGCTCTCCAGTTCTGGGCCAGAAAGGGTCTGCATGGTGCTGCCGCTTCTATAATAATAGACACCTTTGCAGTTTATGGCAACGGGATATGGTGGAACAACGATTTCCAGATATTCTTTCCCGTCACGCTCCAGCTGATTGACATCCACCACGATGCTCATGGCATTTCGGATTTTGTTTGGAACATCCTCCAGCAGCTTGCGGATATTGGGCAGGCCGATAACTTTTCCATCATCGTCACAGCCAATATAAATCTTGCCGCCCTGTGCATTGGCGAAGCCGCAAATCCATTCCAGATAGTCATCCTTCCACTTAGCTTTCCATTCTATGTTCTGATTTTCAGGCATTATTATCACCATCCTCTGATTTATTCTTTCCCCGGCTCTTATAAACATTATACTGATTTTTACACCTTGCACTGCAAAAAGCGGAGTTAGCCCGGTTACTCAGGAACACTTTCTGACACTGCTTGCACATCCGCAACGGCTTTGTGCTGTCCACCAGCATGAAGCTGAACATCATCTGAATCCCCAACAGCAGGGAATGGAAATCCCAATAGATCGTTGGCCTATCCAACAGCTCTATATGATAGGTGGGTGCAATGCCGCCAAATGCAGCCATAGACTTACGCAGCATATTCCGGCTTTCTTCCTCCATGGAATCATAGTCATTATAATAGAAGAAAGAGGTCAGCATATTAAATGCCCAATCCTTGAGTTGCTGTGCCACCCAATCGTAAGGCTCTGCATACGCCCGCTGGAAGCTCATGGTCTTTGCCATCGGCTCGTCCATAAAGGTCATGGTCAGTGCAATCATTGCCCGGTCGCTGGACACATTCCAACTGGATTCCACACCGTTCTTGACCACATCCAGCTTATCAAAGGGGTAAAACAGGGACAGATACTTCTCCGTCTCCATCGTTTCTTCCTTGATAAAATGGTTCTTTGGCAGATATACCGCCTCATAATCCATAAAGGACGGCGTGGTGGGCAGGGCCGTCATCAGGCCCAGCAGCCCATAGTGGGTAATAAATTCCAAGATTGCCTTTTCTACCTCTGGCTCAGAGCTTTTCTTGCCGTTCATCATCAGCATCCCCACATTCAGAGCATCCAGCACAATGTCCGGGGCTTCCTTGAGTGGGTTATAGACATCCGGCCTGGCATCCTTTGCCGGGGTGATGTATTTCTTCCCGTCCTTGCCTGTTTTGATTTCATAGCGTTCATACCGCACCCAATGGGAACGGGATTGCTCAAAAAATGTATTCATAACGCAAATCCTTCCTTTCGGTCATCTGCTTATCAAATTCAATCAGATCATTCGCTGTCCTTGCTGCTGCCAAGGGCAGCTTTCTTTTTCCTCGGCTTTGATTTGTTCTCCCGGAGGATAACGGCGTCCTTGCCATAGGCTTTCAGCAAAAGCCCATATTCCTCTAAGAACTGCCGTTCCCGCAGCGTTAGGCTTCCACAGTCGTTCTGTTTTTCCAAAAGGTAATCATAAACCGCTCTTTGCAGCTTCTTGTGGATATTCTTTCGGAGCTTTCTAATGTTTCGGTCTGTCTGTCCCCGTATCATACCCACCTGTATGGTGCTGTACTGCCGGATGGACAGGTAATACAGCACTTCCTTCTGATCAATGGTAAGGCTGCGTATCAGCTCAGAAATAAATGAGCTTGCAACCAACTCATGCAGTTCATAGGGGCAAGAAAAAATGATATCCAGAAAATTGCCGCTGGCAAGCTGGCGGTATCGTGGCAGATTCAAATACAGCGGAATCATCTTCGGATTGGGAACTGCCATGTATTCTAACGGAACATCTCCCCGGAGATTTTCATGGTCACGCTCCCGTCGTTCCCGATTCCGATCCAACCTGTCCCATTCGCTGACAACGTATCGAAAGTCGTCCTCTGTTCTTGCAGCATCCTCCAGCCGTGCCAACGCCTCTGCCCGTATCTGGCGCTTTAAGCGTTTTTCGCTGACAGGAGCAGCTTCTTCCTCTTCGTCCTCCAGTTCTACGGTGTAGTCCCTTGGGTTTTCGTCCTGCTCCAGCTCTCTTTCCAGCTCTAAGGCTCGTTCTTCGGAGAGGATTTCCTCTAACTGCTCGTTTTGTATCGTCAGATCGGAGGCTTCATCCCATTCGGTTAGGTCATCACCGTCATCCGGGAACAGGAGAAATGTTCTATTTTCATCTGTCATGACCTCACCTCCGAAAATTTTTTGAATTTCTTTCAAAAACAGTTCCGATTTACACCCCGGATTTCTCCTATTAGTGAGAGGGTAATCTGATAAGCGGTTATTTAGGTTACTTTTTCAACCCGTATCAAGAGAAAGGAGGACGCAAGTTGCGGTAGCTTTATGAAACATGACACAAGATGCCACCGACTTACATCAGTCGGAACCACCATTAGTATATCAAACGAACATGAATTTTTCAAGGAGGAACGCTATGGATAAAAACAAACAGGCACAGTATATGATAAGACGTATTGGCGGCACCACCTACAAGGTGAGAGTCGCTTTCAGTGAAAGTGGGAAAGAGACAATGGAGGATAAAATTTTACGAATGATACGCAACGAAGTAGTTACAAACGACGGAACTTGTGATATAATTGGTGTACCACAAATGAGCCGTCAGTCTGAAAGGAGCGCATCATGAGCATCATTCAGACTGAGGACAAGATCACCGCCTTATACGAACGACTTTCCCGTGACGATGACCAGATTGGGGATAGCAACTCCATTGTGAATCAAAAGAAATACTTGGAGGGCTATTGCGCACAGCAGGGGTACACAAACTTTGCCCATTACACGGACGACGGATTCTCAGGCGGCACATTTGAAAGACCGGCATGGAAAAAGCTGGTGGCAGACATTGAAGCTGGCAAGGTGGCTCGTGTGATCGTAAAGGATATGTCCCGAATCGGACGTGACTACTTGCAGACCGGCTTTTACACGGAGGTTATGTTCCGTCAGCATGGCATTCATTTTATTGCCATCGCCAACAGCGTGGACAGCAACGACCAGAACAGCAATGAATTTGCTCCGTTCCTCAACATCATGAACGAGTGGTACTTGCGTGATCTGAGCCGCAAGCAGAAAACCGCTATCCGTGTGAAGGGGGAATCAGGCAAGCCTACCACCAACAGTGCCATCTACGGCTATAAGAAAGACCCGAACGACAAGCACCATTGGTTGATTGACGAGGAGGCCGCCGCCGTTGTGCGGCGCATCTTCCGTCTGACCATCGAGGGAAAAGGCCCCTATGACATTGCCAGAATCCTTTTTGAAGATAAGGTAGAAGCTCCGGCGGTCTATTTTGCAAGGAAAGGCATTGGCGTTTGGAAAAGTAAGACCGAGTTCGCATATCCTTATAACTGGAGCGGCTATATTGTGGGGCAGATATTGTCTAAGCCTGAGTATATGGGGCATACGGTCAATTTCCGTTCCCACAAGCTGTCATATAAGGACAAGACCTCTATTCCTAATCCCAAGGAGGACTGGCTGATCTTCGAGAACACCCATGAGGCCATTATCGAGCCGGAAACATGGGAGCTTGCTCAGCAACTGCGGAAAACGCCACGGCGTATTGATACCATAGGCGAAGCCAATCCCCTGACCGGGCTTTTATACTGTGCGGACTGCGGCGCAAAGATGTATAATCATCGTTCCAGAGGCGGTACAGAAGGCACTCCGTATCCGTCGGATTTCTTTGACTGCTCCTCTTATACACTGGCACATCAGAAGCATGGAAAGGACTGCTGCGGGCACTATATTACCACTAAGTCGCTGCGTATCCTTATTTTAGAGACAATCCGCACTGTCAGCCAGCTTGCCATAGCAGATCGGGAAAAATTCACCGAGAAGATACGAGCCGCTTCACAGGTCAGGCAGGTGGAGGCGGCCAAAGATGCCAAACGAAAGCTGAACAAAGACCGTAAGCGCCACAGTGAGCTGGATACGATCATTAAAAAGCTCTATGAATCCTTTGCCGTAGGCCGAATTTCTGAGGAACGCTTTGACAGCCTGCTTGCTGAGTACGAAGTCGAACAGAAAAACCTTTCCGCACAGATTGCAGAAACGGAGGAAAGCCTGACGAGCTATGAGGAAGATACTGCCCGTGTAGAGCAGTTCCTTGCTTTGGCAGAAAAGTACACCGATTTCTCCGAGCTGACTACACCGATGATCAATGAATTTATTGATAAAATCATCGTTCATGCCCCGGAGCGCATCGACGGGGACAGAACGCAGGAGGTAGAAATCTTCCTGAAATTCATCGGAAAGTTTGAACTTCCTGCCCCGGAGCTGACAGCAGAGGAAATCAAGCGGCAGGAGCAGCTACGCCAGCATCGCATCAAAAGCCGGGAGCGCTATCAGTTGATTAAGGCCGGGAAGCACACCGTTGGGCAGCCTTTTCAGCTAACCTGTAAGTGCTGCGGTCAGGGATTTGAATCCAAAAGCTCGGCTGCTATGTTCTGCGGACCGAATTGCCGGGCGAAGTTCTACCGGCAGGAAGCGGCAGAAAACAGGCGGCGTGACTGCACTTGTGAAAACTGCGGTAAGACCTTTTCCACCACAAGAAGCAATGTCAAGTATTGCAGTGATGAGTGCCGATATGAGGGGCATATCAAAGGCCAGCGGGTTCGCAATGCAGCGAACAGGAAGGAAAAACTGGCAGCGGAGACAGTTACCTCTCCGGCTTAATATTTCCAATAAAACAATAAATTTTGAGGAAGCGGTTTGCCTTATATCAGGGCAAGCCGCTTTTTCTACGCAAAGGAGGACACATGAATTTATTCGAAACCGTAAAAAACAACGTCAGCCTGCGGGAAGCGGCACAGGCGTATGGCCTTGAGGTCAACCGGCACGGCAAGGCGCTCTGCCCCTTTCACAATGACAGACACCCCAGCTTGTATGTGGCAAACGACCATTATTATTGCTTTACCTGCGGAGAGCATGGAGATGTCATTGACTTCACTGCAAGGTTGTTTGATCTCAAGCCCTACGACGCAGCCATGAAGCTGGTGATAGACTTTCATCTTGACCCGGACAAGCCGCCCAGCGCAGCGGCACTCAATGCAAAGCGTATCCGAACAGAAGCACAGAAGCTCAAAGAAAACGAGCGTCTGTGCTTTTCTGTTTTATCGGACTATTACCGTTGCTTGGAGGAATGGAAAGCATACTATGCGCCGCAAACGCCGGATGAGCCAGTCCATGATTTATTCGTGGAAGCCTGCCACAAGCTCAGTCAGATTGAATATGAACTGAACATTCTCACCTTTGGTGACAGCTATGAGCGTCGGGAAATTGTACAGGACTGGATGACGGATGGTGAAATCATAGCACTAAAGGAGCGTCTGGAACAACTGCGAAAGGAGGAAACCTATGGACGAATTGAATACCCCAATGGTTATGCCGCCTGAAGAAAGCATTCCCGATTGGTATGATGGAAAACGCATCAACGAAGTGCTGTTTTGTCAGCAGTTCTTAAAAAAGCATCCCATGAAATGTGTCAGAGGAAGGCTGTTCACAGTGGATGGACTGATTGAGGACGAGGCGCAAATCGGCAATCTCATTCTGGAGGAGATCTCCGGCTGTCTGACCTCCGGGCTTTCCAAGGTGGTGGCAAATCTGCTGGCCAGTATCAAGCTGCAAGCCTATTCGCCGCCCCTGCCCATCGAGACTGACCGTATCCATGTGGCAAACGGGACACTCTTTCTGGATGGGCGTTTCACCGAGGACAAAAGCTATTGCAACAACCGTCTGAGTGTGGCCTATCTCCCCGATGCACCGCCGCCTGTGCGCTGGCTGCAATTTTTATCCGAGCTGCTTGTCCCGGAGGACATTCCCACCTTGCAGGAGTATATGGGCTACTGCCTATTGCCTACCACAAAGGGGCAGAAAATGCTCCTGATGATTGGTAAGGGCGGCGAAGGAAAGAGTCGAATCGGACTTGTAATGCGCTCCATGCTGGGAGATAACATGAATACCACCAGCATCCAGAAGGTAGAGAACAACCGTTTCAGCCGTGCAGACCTGGAAAACAAGCTGCTGATGGTGGATGACGATATGGATATGAGTGCCCTGCCCAAGACCAACTATATCAAATCCATCGTGACCTCAGAGTGCAAGATGGATATGGAACGCAAGGGTGTTCAAAGCTATCAGAGCCAGCTTTATGTCCGCTTTCTTTGCTTCGGCAACGGCGCTTTAACCGCTTTGCACGACAAGTCAGACGGCTTCTTCCGCAGGCAGATCGTGTTGACCACCAAGGACAGGCCAGCAGGACGAGCCGATGATCCATTTCTGGTGGATAAGCTGACACAGGAGCGTGAGGGCATCTTTTTGTGGTGTCTGGAGGGTCTGCGGCGGTTGATTGGGAACGAGTATCAGTTCACCATCAGCGATAGAGCCAAAGAAAATATGGAGACAGTAAAGCGCAGCAGCAACAATGTGATCGAGTTTTTGCAATCCGAGGGCTATATCCGCTTTAAGGCCGACAGCGAAGCCAGCTCCAAGGCTATCTATGAAGCCTATCTCCGCTGGTGCGAGGACAACGCACAAAAGCCTATGTCAGCAAATCGTATCAGCTCAGAGCTGGCCCAGAATGAACGGCTTTATAATGTGGAGGCTACCAACAATGTGTACGCAGCCGGAAAGCGGGTGCGTGGATTTATCGGAGTGGAGGCGATGAACTTGCTTCCTTATTAAATATGAGAACTGGACTTCAAAACTGCCGTACATGCCGTACACGATGTACGGCAGTTCTCAACTCCGTTTTCAAAAAGCTATTTTACCGCAAAATCAGCGTTCTTTATGTGCAATGTGCTGCGATTACCGCATTTTCTTGCGGTATAAACAGCGATTTGACAAAGCAAACGCAAAATCCAAAGACCAATCGGTGTACAGCGGCGTACAGCACTGGCGTTTACCGTACAGAGCCGTACACAAACAATCTATTTTCAAGGCCGCACAGCGGCAGAAAGGACAAACTATGAACTATATGAACAATAACCCTATAATCATCGGCATCGACCACGGCTATGGGAATATCAAGACTGCACATTGCTGCTTTCCTACGGGCGTGATCATCTCTGACAAGGAGCCGACCTTCAAAAGCAATCTGCTTGTCTACAACGGCAGCTATTACACCGTGGGCGAAGGTCACAAGGAGTTTATCTCTGACAAAATGACAGACGGTGACTACTATATTCTGACCCTTGCTGCCATTGCAAGAGAGCTGAATATCCGCAAGCAGACCTCTGCCCGTGTGCATTTGGCGGCGGGGCTCCCTCTTACTTGGGTCAGCGAACAGAAGGATAGCTTCAAGGCGTACCTGTTGCAGAATGAAATGGCGGATTTCATTTTCCGTGGTGTCAGCTATCATGTGGAGTTTGCCGGAGCGGACATCTTCCCGCAGGGCTTCTCCGCTGTGGCGGACAGACTGCGGGGATTCAAGGGCATCAATATGCTTTGCGACATTGGCAACGGAACGATGAATGTCATGTATATCAACGAGCGCCGTCCGCTATCTCAGAAGTGCTTCACGGAGAAGTACGGGACAAACCAGTGCATGATTGCTGTCCGGGAAAATCTCATGCGGCAGTTTGGCGCATCGGTAGATGATACGATTCTGGAGCGTGTGATTCGCTTTGGGACGGCAGACATCAGCGAACGCTACCTAACTGCTATCCAGAACACAGCGAGGGATTACACCGCAGGCATCTTCCGCAGACTGCGTGAGCATGAGTATGACCCGGAACTGATGAGGCTCTATGTTGTCGGCGGTGGAAGCTGCATGGTGAAGAATTTCGGAGAATATGATGCCAGCCGGGTGATGATCAATGATGACATCTGCGCCACAGCCAAGGGCTATGAGCTGCTGTCTGCACAGAAAATGCAAAAGAAAGGCGATCTTGTATGAAGCAAATCTACACAACAACACTTCGGCTGAATCTGGAGAACGAAGCAGACCGCAGGGCGTGGGAGCATTTGCAGAGCCTTGACAGGCGAGAATATCGTTCAGTCAGCAAGGCAGTCGTTTCGGCGGTCAACGCTTACTTTGACCGTAGCAAGCAGCTTGCCGATGATCCCTATCTGGAAACACGGGAGAAGGAGGACGCTTTCCTCAGCCGGATCGAGGATACCATCTCACGCAGCTTGCAGAGCTGTACGCCGGTAAGCCTTGGCGGTATCCTACAGCTTATGCAGAGCGCACAGCCTGCCGCTGCTCTTGTTTCGGAGGAAACCGAGGAGGACATTTCAGCTGCGCTGGATTTTGCAGACGGCTTTTGAAATTACTTTTCTTGATTTTACTACTATGTTGGTGGCAATACAATCCGTCTTTGCTACCAAATTGGCAATTCTCAGAATGAGGAAAACAATTTACCATCAGTTCTGCAGGGAGTTGGTATCTGTGTGATACCAGTTCCCTGCTTTTTACTATCACGAAGCCGCCCAGCGGCAGAAAGGAGCCAGATATGGCAAATAAAAAGATCATGACCAAGGAAGAATTGCAGGCCAAGCACCGATTGGAGGAGGCACAAATGCGGGATCGGGCGAAAGAGCGAAAGGCCCGTACCAGACGCTTGATTCAGGAGGGCGCTGTTTTGGAGAAAGTATTTCCAGAGGCTCAGCAAATGGAGCTTGAAAAATTAGAGGACTTGTTATATGAGAAGCTACACTAATCTGCGAGGGGCGTTCCGGGCAACCGGGGCGTCCCTTCCTTTTTTATCCCGAAGGGCGCACTTACTCACCACCTGCGAAGCAGGCGGTGGTATCCCTTCCGTTGGTCGGGCTCGTGCGCTCTTCACGAACTGTCCATCGGACACTTCTCCAGAGAGGGCAGGAAATGCCGCAAGTCAGCATTCCCTGTGCAGTCGGCGCTTCTGCTGATGCAGAGATTGCTGCTTGTCGCACCAATCCGGCAGATACTCTGCCCGCCTCCTGCCTGCGAAAACCTGCCACCGGCAGCTTTATCGCAGATATGGGCAGCAATGCAGCCCATTTTCTCTTTGCAAAGAGAAACAGAAACCAAGGGGTGGCGTTTTACCACCCCCTCACAAAATACGAATCGAGGTGAACGCAAATGGCAATTTACCACTTGGAGGCAAAGGTGGTCAGCCGGGGAGCCGGACGCTCCGCCTGTGCAGCCTCCGCTTATCTCAGCTGCTCCCACATCCTCAATGACTATGACGGAGTACAGCACGATTACACCCGAAAGCAGGGGCTTGTGTGGCAGGAGGTATTCCTGCCGGACATGGCCCCACCCGCATGGCAAGACCGAGAGGTTCTCTGGAACGCCGTGGAGGAAAACGAGAAAACCAAGGACAGCCGCTTAGCCCGTGAGTTTGTGGTAGCCCTGCCCATAGAGTTGTCCCTAGAGCAATGGCAGACGCTGTTGACGGACTTCGTACAAAACCAATTTGTCGCAGACGGGATGTGCGCCGATCTGGCAATCCACGATCCTGATCCACCGGGTCATAATCCACATGCCCACATTCTCTTGACGGTGCGCCCGCTTGATGAAAGCGGCAAATGGCAATACAAAACGGAGAAGGAATATCTCTGCAGCCGTGACGGTGAGGAACGGGGCTTTACCGCTGCCGAGTTTAAGGCTGCACAGGCTGACGGATGGGAGAAACAGTACCAGTACAAGGTAGGCAGGAAGAAAGTGTATATGACACCATCCGCAGCTGAGGAACATGGATATGAGCGTGCCAGCAAGTATCCCAAAAGCACCAAATACGGGAGACAGAATCCCATTTCTGAACGCTGGAACAGCGAGGAACAGCTCCTTATCTGGCGCAAAGCATGGGCAGATGTGACAAACAAATATTTGGAGCGATACGGTCATGAGGAGCGCATCGACCACCGCAGCTTTGTCGAGCGAGGCATTGACGAGCAGCCCACCATCCACGAGGGCGTGATTGCCCGTGCTTTGGAACAGAAAGGTATCGTGTCCGACAGGTGCGAACTCAACCGTCAGATCAAGGCGGACAACAGGCTCCTGCGGGAACTGAAGGCGCAGTTCAAGAAAATTACGGAGGCGGTGAAGAACACGCTGCCCGCTATTGCAGAAGCGTTGGAAAAGCTGCGGGAAAATATGCTGATCTTCTGCTATCAGTTAGGGCATATCCGCAGCAGCAAGAAACAGATGACCGGTGCCTTGAATATTCTGAAGCCAAATCTGGCACAGTACCGCTCCCTTGTGCAGCAGATAAAGGAAACAACCAAAGAACGGAAGTCCCTACTGGCTGAAAAGAAATCCCTTCCTGCGATCCACTTTGTCAGGCACCGTGAGCTTGCCTCCAAAATAGCCGAGTTGACGGAAAAGTTAGAGGAGCTAAAAAGCGAAAAGGCTATGCTGCTTCATTCTCTGGAATACCCAGAGGACGCCACAAGCGATATCTTCCAGCGCCAGATTGACCGCTATGAAGATAATCTCAAACGGCTTGAGGCGCAGGAGAATAAGTATGCCGGAGAGCTGGAGGCTGCATTGTCTGAGTATGCCGAGCTGAAAGAGCAAGCTTCCGGCTTTGATTCCTTGCAGCTTTATCTGGAGCGGAAGGCACTTCGACCTGACAGAGAGAAAGCAGCAGCCCAACGCATTGAAGCGGCTTATGGCGACAAGTTCAGTTGGTGGTTGATGGAGAGTGGCCTACGGGATGTGTCTGGCTATCTTGACGAATATGCACAGGAAAAGACAATGGATCGAGAACTGCGGCAAAGGCGGCGATCGGAGCGGCTTGAGCGTAAGATGAAAAACAGAGATATGGAACGTTAAAAGTGCTGGAGGTTGAAACTTCAGGTGAAGTCTGTGACATAGGGGGATGGAGATAATCCCTATACGTCAAGCGTAAAATAAGCACCGGTATGGGTTTTCCATACCGGTGCTTGCAATATTTAATCGAATTCTATCACTTAAAATCAAAAGAGTTTTCCAACAACTTATCAAGTGCTGCCATCAGTTCCGCTCGAACAGCCTCTCTTTCACTTTCTCCGCCTGCATTTTCGATATAGATGGAATAGTTATCAAATGTGATATAGGCGTAATAGATCACAGTCTTAATTCCTTCGCTGTTTGCATTTGTAACGAAGTAGCCAGCTTTAACTGGCGTATCTCCAACCATAGATACATTTCCCTTGCCAATTACGGTAGTATCCATAAGATTGTTCCCAGACAGCGAAACAACAAATTTCATATCGCTGTAATGACCATCAAAGCCAACAAATGCTACATCGTCCAAGGTAAAGAGGGCATCTCCGGAAATCGGAAGATCACCGAAAATAGTCTGAACCTCATCTTTGGTCAATGCTCGTGCTTGCAAGTTCAAACTCAGAGCAGAGGCTACCGTATCTGCTTTAGTGAAAGATATGGTAGTTCCATCACCTAATGTAGCTGTTTCTGTACTTTTGCCGAATAATCCCATACTAAACACTCCCACCACGATTAGACAGAGACACGCAGCAATTGCCCCAAATTTCAGCCAAATGCTTTTTTGTTTCTTTGCCTGATAACTCGCCGTTTCTTCGATATGACGGCTACCAATGCCACCAACGGCGTCAGAGATGTTCTTTCGTGTCATAAATCATACCCCGCTTTCTGTAAATGATTTTTAAGTTTGCTTCTGATTCGGGAAAGGCGAACAGACACATTGTTATTTGTTGTACGAAGCCTCTTTGCAATTTCTGTAATGCTATCTGAGTACCAATACCTTGCTACAAACATAACCCTGCTTTCCTGATCCAAGCTGTCAAGGAAACGATCAATTTCCTGTGACAGCTCCTTTGCATCCACTTCCTGTTCAATAGTAGATGCAGAAGTTAGGCACTCTTCCAACTCATCAAGTGCAACATCATAGTAACTGTTTCGCTTTAGTGCAGTATTTGCGTGGTATTTTGCGGTAGCGATATTGCGGGTAATACGAAAAATATAGGTTCTGAGTGGGTCAGGTCTTTCTGGAGGAATTGCATTCCACGCAGCAAGGTATGTATCATTTACACATTCTTCTGCGTCGGGTTCGCATTTCAAAATGTTGTTTGCAATTCTTTTGCAAGTTGAACCGTATTTTGCAGCAAGTTCAGCTATTGCCTGCTCAGTACGAGCAAAGAACAGTTCAATGATCTTCACATCCTCTAACAAGGTATCCACCTCCTCACCTATGTACTATGGATCTGGCGGACAATCTTACAGAAGCGAGGGAAAATTTCACACCTTTATTATAGTACATTGCAATTCTATTTTCTATCGCCTCAGCAAAATCGTTTGGCACCAGTCGAGGTCGCTCGGCAGTCTGAAAATATGGTCCTTCGGTTTTGGTAGAGTTGCTCGCAGCAGAGGAGGCGTAACAAAAAATTAAAGGTAGCTGCCCGGACAGAATGGGTTGGGTGGAAAAATAAATAATATCCGAAACAGGATGACGGAAATTGTTAGCGCCGAGTTAATTCGTACACAGTTAGTGTTTAAGTGTTTACAAACAGCCCATTGATATTGTTCGTTTGTGCGTATATAATATATATAACTATTTGATGCGGAGGTAAACTATGTTTGAATACATGACAGTACAGGATGCGGCTAAACTTTGGGGAATATCGGTGCGTCGTGTTCAAAAGCTGTGTGAGGAGAATCGCATTGATGGAATTGTTCGGCTACCTCGTGCATGGCTAATTCCCCAAGATGCCCAAAAGCCGGCTGATGGAAGATATAAACAAAATAAAAATGAATTTATAGCTGACAACAAGGAGAACACACGATGAGTAAATTGTTATTAGTGGAGGATGACCAAAGTATCGTATCCTCATTATCAGACTATTTAGGAAATGAAGGGTTCAAAATCGAAAATGCTCCCGGTCAAAAAGAAGCAATAGAAAAATTGGATAGCGACCAATACGATATAGCCTTGGTGGACATTCAATTATCAAACGGAAATGGTTTTTCTGTTTGTTCTGCAATTAAAGAAAGAGGAACTATGCCAGTTATTTTCTTAACGGCTTCTGATGATGAATATAGTGTTGTGGCTGGGTTAGATATGGGGGCTGACGATTATATCAGCAAACCGTTCAGACCAAGAGAACTGCTTTCAAGGATCAACAGCGTATTAAGGAGAACTAAGAACACACAAAACATTATCAGTTACCTCGACTTAGTTGTGGACACAAATCAAGCAACCGTATCAAAGAATGGGAAAGAGATTTTGTTGTCTGCTATGGAATATAAGTTGCTGTTAGTCTTTTTGCGTAACAAAGGTATTGTCCTTTCTCGCAGAAGATTGTTGGAGCTTTTATGGGACACTACTGGGGAGTTTATCAATGATAATACATTGACTGTCTATATGAAAAGGCTACGTGACAAAATTGAAACCAATCCGCAGGAGCCGGAAATCATAATTACCGTTCGTGGGCTTGGCTATAAGGTGGGTTGATATGGACTTTATCAGAAATAAAGAAGTTAAAAGGCAAATTGTTGTCAGCAGTATTCTTATTCTATTTTGGGGCGGCATTGGCATTATCGTTGATAGCAAAGCTGTGTGGATTGTTCTGTCGGCTATCATTTCATCCAGTGCAGTTTCCCTCTTTTTCACATATCAGAGATACAAGAAAATTGCTGATTTTAGTTTGCATATTGATAGGCTGTTACATGGAGATGAAAAAATTTCTTTTGGGCAGTTTCAAGAAGGTGAGTTATCTGTTTTACATGATGAAATATCCAAGATGACAAGACGGCTTATTGAACAGGCAGAAGCTCTGAAAATGGAGAAAGGTAATTTGGCAAATGCTTTAGCCGATATTTCACATCAATTAAAAACACCTTTGACATCGCTGAATATCTTAAATGCTTCTCTGTGTAATGAGGAACTGACTGACGAAGAAAGGTATGAGCTGATCCGCGAACAGACTATGCTCTTATCAAGAATGGAGTGGCTGATAGCCACACTTCTGAAAATATCCAAGCTGGATGCAGGAACGATTACTCTAAAGCCACAGGCGGTATACTTAAAAGATGTGGTAGAAAAAGCAATTCGTCCTCTGGAGATTGCGGCAGAATTAAAAATGCAGACAATCACGCAAGTGATTCCGGCAGAATTAAAACTATCTCTTGATACTGATTGGACTGCTGAAGCCTTGGGGAATGTAATCAAAAACTGTATCGAACATTCACCAGAGGGCAGCACTATCGAAATCAAGGCAATAGAAAGACCTCTTTTGACACAGATCATTATAGAGGATAGCGGAACAGGTTTTCAGGAAAAAGACATCCCCCATTTATTTGACCGATTTTATCAAGGAAGTGGCTCTACAATCGGTAATGCCGGTTTGGGGTTGGCTCTGGCAAAGACGATCATTGTCAATCAGGGTGGTGTCATCCAAGCGAAAAATCGGGAGTCAGGCGGTGCAAAATTTGAAATCTGCTTTTATCGGGGGACTGCTTAATGCAGCCCCTTTTTAAGTGACATTTTTGTAATGAAAAAGTAATGAAGCAGTCACTTGGCTTTGCTATACTGAATTGCAAAAATATATGGAGGAACTTTTTATGGAGATATTAAGAGTAGAGAATATCTGCAAAACCTATGAAATGGACAATGCTCCTGTCCATGCTTTGTCAGATGTTTCTTTTTCCGTCGATAAAGGAGAGTTTGTTGCAATCATTGGAGCATCTGGGTCTGGCAAGTCTACCCTGTTGCACATTTTAGGTGGTGTTGACAGACCGACTTCGGGAAAAGTATTTGTGGATGGACAGGATGTTTATGAGCAAAATGAAGATGAATTGGCTGTATTCAGAAGAAGGCAGGTTGGGCTTGTCTATCAGTTTTATAATCTGATCCCGGTTTTGACTGTCGAGGAAAATATCACGCTGCCGATTCGATTGGATGGGCGTAAAATCAATCAGGAGCGTTTGAAAGAACTGCTATCCACACTCAAACTGGTAAAGCGTAGAAAGCACCTGCCAAGTCAGTTATCCGGCGGTCAACAACAAAGAGTGGCAATCGGACGAGCGTTGATTAACGCACCTGCGATTATCCTTGCGGATGAGCCAACGGGAAATCTGGACACGGAGAACACAAGGGATATTATGAAACTTCTGCGTGAATCCAATGAAGTCTATCGCCAGACAATGATCCTGATTACCCATGACCGTGAAATCGCAATGCAGGCAGACCGTATTCTGGAAATTCAGGATGGCAGACTTGTGAGGGATGAGGTGATACGCTGATGAATATGATTTTCATGCTTACACTCAGGAATCTGTTGTCGAATAAAAAGCGTACCCTACTCACACTTTTAACCATTCTTTTGTCAATCAGTATGATAACCGCTATTCTCTGTGGGGGATGGTCGTTGGTTGATTTTTTGAAAGAGAAAGAAAAAGTGTATGGTGGCGATTATGACTACTACATGGAGGATTTGACTTGGGAGCAGGTTCAAGAGCTATATAGTCAAAACAATGTAGGCGAAGTTTCGCTTCTCCGCTTTGCCGGAAACAGTTTTTACGGGGAGAAATCCAACAGTACAATGCTCTCCGTTGGCGAGATTGACGAGAACTTTACCCAAAGATTTTCGTTAAATCAGTATTTGCTTGCAGGGCGTTTCCCGCAAGATGAAAATGAGATTGTTATTTCAGAATCTTTTTTGAAGAAAAACAACATGAATACAGAGATTGGAGATACGATTTCTTTAACTCTTGGTTCAAGAATTTGGGATGAATATAATGCCCAGCTTTCCGGGCTGACAAATTATAGGGGCGAAGAAGAAAGCTTCGTTCCAACAAAAGAGAAAGCGTATGTAGTTGTTGGTATTCTGTCAGATGTGAATGACTCAAAAATCGCAGCAAACTATAATGCCTTTGCAGGTGTTGACAAAACGGCATCCGATTTTGCTGCGTATGTCAAGGCAAAGAATTTATCCAATTCGATCTATACAGAAGCCGAAGAAGTGGCTGCGGCAGTAGACAGTCATGTAGCAAAGTTTCATTCGGAATTGTTAGTCTATCATGGAATTACCGGGGGTAAAGGAGCTGCAAAACTGATTGCTTTGGTGGTCATGGTCGTTTGTCTTTTGATGGCTGCATCTGCTTCAATGATCAGCAACGCCCTCTCCATTTCCTTACAGGAACGAATTAAGCAGATGGGAATGCTATCCAGTATTGGAGCCACAAAAGGGCAAAAACGCCTTAGCGTATATTTAGAAGCCTTCCTTTTGGGAGTGGTGAGCATACCCTTTGGATTGGTTGTTGGTATCCTGCTATCTGCTCTGTTATTAAGTGTGGTCAGGGCAGCTTTTGGAGAAACATTCACTTTTGGCATCGTAGAACTGTCCTTGAAGGTAAACGGATTGATCCTGCTCGTCAGCGGATTATCCGGCATTGCTTCTTTGTACTTCGGAAGTAGAAAGCCTGTGAAGCAAGCAGCTAAAATTACAGTTATTGAAGCGATCCGCCAGTCTAACAATGCGGTATCAAGAAAGAAATTCCGTGACGGAAAAATCGTTTCTTTGGTTTTTGGCATTTATGGTTCGTTAGCAGCAAAAAATATTAAGCGTAATCCAAAACGCTTCCGAGCGATTACCGGCTCTATTTTCTTGTCGGTGGTAATTGCCCTTTCCTTATATAGTTTCTCTGATTTTATGCTTTATCAGACATCCTTGGATATGAAGGAGGACGGTTCCTGTTATACTGATGTGATTTCGATGATTCAATACAAAGATATTCCTGTCGCAATCGGGGCATTATCGGATGAAAATATCACTGCGGATGTTTCCTATTCTTTTCAGCGATATATGACCGCTGAATTTTCGCAGGAACAAATCAATCCTGATATGCAAGGATATTTTATCAATGGTACGAAAGCAGAGGTATATGTCGTAGGATTGGACGAAGAACATTTTGTCTCTTTTTGCGATGAAAATGGATTCAGTCTGGATGTGACAAATTTCAATCATGGAATTTTGCTCAATCAGACTATGGGATACTATAATTCGGCACAAAATCGGGTAATTGCAGGCTCACCGTTTCTTATTGAACCGGGAACAGAAATCATTCCGCTGGGGGCATCCGAGGATGCCTTGCCGATTATCGTGGAAGAAATCGTTTCAGAAGAAAATGCAAATATCCAATCCATGTTTGTGAGAGATCGAGCTGTCCTCATCGTGCCTTTAAGTTATTTTAACTTGCTGATAGATGATAACGCCTATGTGGAAATGAGAATACAGACAGCACAGCATAAAGAAGCAATGGAATGTCTGGCTGACAGAGGATTTCCGCAAACTGTGGACATTGCAGCCGCAACGAATAATTCCAGACAGGTATATACGATTGCAAAACTGGTAATCTGCCTGTTCTCGATCCTGATGACGGTTATTATCAGCTTGAATGTTTGTAACACTATCTCGAATACGATTCATTTGAGAAGAAGCGAATTTGCTGTTCTGCGTTCTGTTGGTATGACTGCCAAAGGATTAAAATGTACGCTATTGCTCGAAGCTGTTTTGTACGGCGTAAAAGCATTGGTTCTTGCGTTGCCTGTGAGCTTTTTGATTCATTGTGCTATCTACTACTTCATATCGTCGGGTATGACACCATTTGCTTTTTATATGAACGGCGGTATTTATGCTCTTGCAGTTATGGCTGTCGGCGCTATGGTATGTATCGCTATGCTGTTTGCTGTTAGAAGCGTATCAAAGGTGGAAATTGTAGAGGAACTGAAATTGAGCAATATGTAATCATTCAATCTAACAAAGCAACTGAAACAGAGGTAATAGAAATTGCGTAAAAAGAAACTGGTAAAGAGAGTTGCAGGCATTGCTTTGACTGTTGGTGCAGTTATACTTGCCATTGTATGTGTTGGTAAAGTAAATCGCATTCAGAACGAAAAAGATATTATTGGCACATGGAAGGATGCAAATGCTGAGGAGATATTTACCTTTCAAGAAAACGGGGAACTTGCTGTGAGTAAAGATATGCCCGATTCGGGTCTATCCTGCGGTGACGCATATTATAGTTTTTCTTACTCGGATATAATCTGTGTTACACAGGGAAATAGTAGTGTAGAATTTGAGATAGAAGTAGATCAAAACGAATTGAAAATCTTCTTCATGGGACAAGAATATCTGGAATTGGAAAAGTAATGATTACAAATAAAAGAAAACCATTGAGCCGATAATTCGCATCCTCTGCGGACTAACGGCTCTGCATATATTTTGAACGCTATTTTCAGAAACATTGTGTTTTGCAGAAAAGCCCCTTGACAAATTCCATCTCAAAAAATGATACTTCAACGCTATGCGGACGAACACCATTTTTTGAACACAAAGTTTTTTGTGGACGACGGATTTTCCGGCGTGAGTTTTGAGCGCGAGGGGCTGCAAGCGATGTTGCAGGAAGTGGAAGCCGGACGAGTGGCGACGGTCATTACCAAAGACCTTTCCCGTCTTGGCAGAAACTATCTGAAAACGGGCGAACTCATAGAGATTGTATTTCCCGAAAACGGAGTACGCTATATCGCGATCAACGACGGAGTTGACACAGCGCGGGAGGATAACGAGTTTACCCCCTTGCGGAACTGGTTTAACGAGTTTTACGCCCGCGACACAAGCAAGAAAATCCGCGCAGTTAAACAGGCACAGGCGCAAAAAGGCGAGCGCGTCAACGGGGAATATCCATACGGCTATATCCCAGACCCGAACAACCGCCACCACCTTATACCCGACCCGGAAACCGCGCCGATTGTCAAACAGGTTTTCGCTATGTTTGTTAGCGGCGTGCGTATGTGCGAAATCCAAAAATGGCTTGCGGAAAACAAAGTCTTGACGATTGGAGCGTTGCGCTATCAGCGTACAGGACAGGCGCGGTATCAGCGGGCAATGATCGCCCCCTATACTTGGCCGGACAAAACGCTCTATGACATATTAGCAAGGCAGGAATATTTAGGGCATACCATAACCGCGAAAACTCACAAGGTATCCTACAAGTCGAAAAAGACCCGGAAGAACGAAGAAGAACAACGCTATTTCTTCCCAAACACCCATGAGCCGCTTGTTGACGAGGAAACCTTTGAACTTGCGCAAAAGCGGATTGCTACCCGCCACCGCCCGACAAAAGCAGCGGAGATTGATATTTTTTCCGGCTTGCTGTTTTGCGCTGGTTGCAGACATAAGATGTATTACCAACAGGGCGTAAATATCGAGCCGCGCAAGTTTTCCTATTCTTGCGGCGCATGGCGCAACAGGGCAAGGACAGGCAGCGAGTGTACCTCTCATTATATCCGCAAAAACGTACTTCTTGATTTAGTGCTGGAAGATATGCGGCGGGTTTTGCGGTATGTTAAGGAACACGAACAGGACTTTATCTGTAAAGCTACCGAGTACGGCGACATGGAAGCGAGAAAGGCATTAGCGCAGCAGCAAAAGGAACTTTTCAAAGCACAGGCGCGTATGACCGAACTTGACACGCTTTTCCGCAAGCTGTATGAGGACAACGCATTAGGCAGACTGACAGATGAACGGTTTGTGTTTCTAACTTCCGGCTATGAGGACGAAAAGAAATCCCTTGCCGCAAGGATAGACGAGTTACAACAGCAGATCGCAACCGTTACCGAGCGAAAAAGGGATATATCAAGGTTTATTCAGATTGTCGGGAAATACAGCGACATACAGGAATTGACCTATGAAAACGTCCATGAGTTTATCGACCGTATTTTGATACATGAATTAGACCGGGAAACCAACACCCGGAAAATCGAAATCCATTATAGCTTTGTCGGACAGGTTGATACCGAGCAGGAGCCGACGCAAGTTGTCAACCATGACCGCCGCAACATGGTAGATGTAAAAAGTATCGCTATCTAACCCCAGCAAATATACGTCCAGGGCATTTCATCATAAACTGGAACAAGCTGGAATGACTCAAAGTATGTCACGTGTTGCTCATTGTACAGACAATGGTCCAATGGAAGGGTTCTGGGGAATTTTAAAACGAGAAATGTATTACAAGAAGAAATTTCATAGTAGAGAAGAATTAGTCTCCGCGATTGTTGAATATATAGATTATTACAGAAATGACAGACCTCAACGAGGTCTCGGTATTCTAACGCCAATGGAATACCATGACATGCTTATGGCAGCATAAAAATGCTACCCAGCATGATCTGGGTAGCAAAAAACCTATATTTTTTTAATTGTCTACTTGACGGGGCGCACACCACACATTTTCACGCGCCTATGAAACGGCGGCTTTGATTTTCAGAGCCGCCGTTTCTTTGCATTTGCACAAACCTATGATGAATTTTCCGGAAATATTGTGGTTAATAGCGATTTAAACTGTTGTATTTGTTTAAAAATTAAAAAATATCTAATGAGTCTTCCGCATCTACCCACATCTGCAAATTTCCATCAAGATATAATTTGGCATATTCAAGAGGTTCATCAATGGCGAGTGCGTTTAATGCACAGTCTGATCCTGGTGTGGTTTTTAAGTTCTTTTCAGCTTCCCAACAGTCAATGCGGAGCATATAGCCAACAGAGGTGTAAACATCAATACTGTTGCGCTTGGGATTGTATTCTGCAAATATTGTTCTCATCGTATCAAATCTCCTTATCGTTAAATCAATCATTTGTTGCAAAAATCAGAAGCATTTCAATCAGTTCACAATGTCACTTTTATTTTGTGTTATACTGTTTTATATAATTTTCTTGCCCTTGTTTTTGCCCTTATCAGAGTTCGTAAACACTGGTGGGACGATATAACGCAAGGGAAACAATAAGGGAAAGCTCACCTGCGATAAACTTTGTGTTTTCAAGGGATTGAGAGATATTTGATAATAAAATATAACAGTTATTAAATCCCTTGGAATATATGAAATCTCAATTCCAATTTGCGAGGATGAACACTTATGAAAGAAAAAAGCAAAAGTGAAGTTTCAATAATAGGTGGTGCAGATGGCCCAACAAGTATTTTTATAGCTGGCAGAACACGGAAAAAGCCTCTAAAAGTAAGGATACGAAATATTATCTACAGATATAGACGTAAGATAGTAGAGAAGAAAGTGGTTGCAGATTCACATACTCTTGATGAATTGGTACAATATGCAATGAATACCTACAATCTAATTGAAACTAATTCAACTGAGAGAAAATATATTGAACAACAAAAAAACCTAAAGGAGAGTTTGATTTTACAGCATAAACCAGAAGTTTTAGGTGAAATGAAGGATATTCCAAAGCCGGATGTTTCTAATGAAGAATCTGTCAGAGAATATTTTTGTAAAATAAAGACTCGAAGCGAAATGATTGCCGAAATGCCAGATAATGTAATTCCTATGAACTTTCATCTATATGAAATAAGAATCGGTGATGATTCTCTTGAGATGGAGATAGATTATATTTGGAATATATTCGGTATATCTTATTCTGGAAACAAGAAAGTAATGAAACAGTTTGAGAAAATTTCAAAAGATTTGTATATCTATTATGGTGTTAGTGAAGATGATATTAAGAAAAAGACAGAAAGATATTTATCATTGGTAACGGCATTAAGTTCATAAATTCCAGCCTGTCTTTCTGAAATTTCAACTGAATAACCACAGCATAAACCGCTGCTACATGGAAGCTAACACAACCATGCAACAGCGGTTTTTTGTTACCGTTTTTTCCTCTGGCTGATAGGCGTTCCCATTTTCTTTGATTTTTTGAGAATCCGAATGAGCCAGCGGAATTCTTCTTCCGACAGATTTTTATAGTTGATACCGAGTTGCTTGCAATAAAGGATGACCAGCTTTTCATCCCGACTACCCTTGAATTTTTCGACCGCTTCCAGATTTTCTTTCAGTTCATCGGCAACGGTGGTCTGTGGGGCACTTTCACTATCCTTTTTGTGGGCTTCCCGTCACATTGGGGTCAGGTACCATAAATTTTTCATAATTAAACTTTTATAAAATTTTAATTATCTTTATTTTTTGTTGCCGGTTCCTGACCCTGCATTTGTATCGAACCAGTAGTGACACATTTTGAGCCACCGTCCCTGTCATCATGGCTTATTCCAATTCTAAAGATTCCCATTCTTCTAAGGTATATTGAATCTTGAAAATCCAATATTTTACCTATCCTTAAAGCACAAACTTACTTATTTTGTACCAATTCCTATCTCTCAAGTTTCAAAAAAGATTCATCCCTCGAGTCCATTTTCTTTGATCTCGGATTTCTTTGTTCCAATACTGGTAAAATTCCTCCTCGCGTTCCTTAGAATAACCTATCAGCAGAACTCGTTTCCTATGATTAACATAAAAGTATGCACTTCTCGTTTTTGGTTTTTTCTCTTTTTCACTGCACCCTTTTTTACAGATAAAAAAGATCTCATTTTCATCAAATGGATATTTTGCTCCAGTATCTATAGTTCTTCGCTCAATCCGATCAATTCCATCCCATCTTATTTCTCTACAAATATGCATACAATATTCAAGTTGAATTCCCCTTTCGTTTAAATAATAAACTCCAGAAGAAGTTATACCGTTATATACTTGTGCGTAAATAATATATTCAAAAAAAATCAAAACAGGTAATAAAACTATAAATTTAAATCCTTCAAGAATCATTGTATTTTGAAATGTCATTTGATCTTTTATCATATCCTGCCAACCTTGCCAAGCAAATACCCCTAATACTGCAATTGGCCCTACAACTCCAATGACGATAAATATTCCAATTACTAACATTTCTAAATACTTAAACCATCTATCCTCTTCATCTAAATATTCTATTTTTCTTTTTCTATACCAATTCCAAATACACCGTTTCTTCATAATTCTCCCTTCGCGCCGCTCAGGCAGGAGTAATCTCCTGCCTGAACATTGTCTTTTTATTTTAGTTTATGCCATACATACTCGCTGAAACTTTGTATTTCGTCTTGTTGGCTTCTTCACTTTATGGATAACCTTTTTTCTTCCGGATACTGTTGTTATCACTCTGGTATTTGACCGTTTAGTGGTTCTCGCATTAGACGTTGCAGAATTTGTTTTCTTTAACGCATTCACACCTGATTTTACTGCTGCCGAAGCTCCTATTGCCGCAAGCTCCGCTGTTTGACCAACCGTATAGCCAACTGCTGCATTTCCAATTATCTTTGCAGATACCGTTTCCAAAACTACTTTTCCTCCTGTCCAATTATTAGCTGTAACACCTGAAATATATGTAGCCCCAGCTTCAAATGCTCCACAAATAAGACGAGTTCCAATGTCTCCTTCCGTATTAATTGCAGTATTAATTCCATTAATTACTGCTGCACACGCTACTATTGGTTTTATCTTTTTTATTGGTGACATTGGATCCAGTGGCGCTAATGCTCCTGAAATTGCACCTACTAAGCATGATTTTGCCAGCTCAACACCATCAATTTCTCCTCCACTAGTAAGCACATAAGAAAATCCACTAACTGCAGCTCCAACAACAGCGCCGACAATACATGGAATTGGAAACTCTCCTGCATAATCTTCTCTTGCTACTGGATTATTATCGCAGTATGCGTACAGATTTTTGCTTCCTAATTCCTGTGGCTTTGCAAAGATCACATCCGTGTCATCCGCATTCACAAACCTTCCAACTTCTGGATCGTAATAGCGGCTTCCCAGACAATACAGTCCTGTCTCTGGATCGTAGACATACTTGCGGTAGCAGAACGGATTCAGCGTTGCAAGAGAAACTCCACTGGTATCTTCTGATGAAGTAACCTTACCCCAGCTGTTATACTGGTATCTTACCACTACCTGATTGCTGCTGTCAACCAGACCGGTAATATCTCCGAGGCCATTATACAGATAGAAGTAATCAGTCTTTCCATTTAATCGCAGCATAAATGGCTTTCCCTGCGTATCATATACAAACTGTACCGTAGTACCCGTTCCTGTAGTTCCTGCATCCTTGGCTGCTTTTCTCACCAGACCACTCAGCACATTTCCATTGTAATAATACGTTGTGGTATTCTCTCCGCTTGTCTTTCTTACACGCTTTCCATCGCTGTCATAAGCAAAGGTAACCTCTCCTGCTGTTGCAGCAATTCTTTTTAAACGGTGTCCTTCTCCCCAGGTCAGTGCCATTCCTCGCAGCACAGTCGGATTACCGCCTGCATCATAGGCATAGCTCTTTCCATTCCAGGACAGTAACTGATCCTTCCAGCCATCGGTGCGATAGGTAAAAAGATCCTGTGTCTGTACCGTTGAAACCGCTCCCTCTGTATAGGCATATGTCTTTCGGGAAGTCATGTTGCCGCCTGCATCGTAGGCATAAAGCACCGTAATTCCAAGTACACCATTGTTTTCACGAATCAGCTGATTGAGTTCATCATACTGATAGGTGATGACCTTCGTACCGGATGTAATCTTTGTGATGTTTCCCACATTGTCATACTCATAGCTCCAGCTCTCGGTTCCATTTGACATCGCAGAAAGAAGACTGTCAGTATCGGTCAGATGACGAAGGGTTCCATAAGTAAAGCAGTTTTCTCGCTTCTGTCCACCCGGAAGTGTCACAGTTTCCTTTGTGCATCGTGCCATCGCATCATAAGCTAAACTTTGTCTCTGTGTTCCATCGACAGTAAGTCCATAGGATAATCCCGGTCGCTGTGTCTTTGATGCATCACCATACACCAAACCGGTCTTTATCTTTGATCCCTCCAGACTCTGCACCAGTCGATTTACGCGATTATAACTGTCATAACCAATCTCAAGTGACTGCACTGTATGAGTGTTTGCCACGGTCGGCTCACCTGCTGCCCCGGTATTCTTCTCCAATGTAGTACTCTGTACGAGTCTTCCGGTCATGTCATACTGATCTTTGTCAATTCGTCCATTTACCAGATCGGTTTCCTTTTCCAGACTGCCATAGGCATCATATTCATAGCGCACGGTGTCGGTACTCTGACCATTCCAACGTCTGGACTTGATACGCGCCTCTTTGTCATACAGAATTTCTTGCGTATCGCCATTTCCATAGGTAACTGTCTTGAGTGGACCATTGTTTGGTGCATAGCGGTAACTTTCAAGAGTCTTGTCGCCCGCCTTTACCATTGTCTGGTTTCCAAATCCATCATACTCAAATGCGTAAGTGGTTCCACCATGCTTGATACTCTTAATTCGGTCTCCCTCATCATGACCACATTGAGGACAGGTACGATGGTTTGATTAGTGTCCCTGGTGGCTCAAGTTTGCAAACTTTTGTTCTTTTCCCTACTCGACTACATTCTAGTAAACACAAAAAAGCCTGAAAGCTCTTTTCTTGAACTTTCAGACTTTTTATTAGGGACACATATCGAACCAGTATTGACACATTTTGAACCACCGTCCCTGTCACCATGGCTCACAGATTTTTGCTTCCTAATTCCTGTGGCTTCGCAAAGATCACACCAGGATCATCCGCACCCCCTACCCAGTTAAAAAGTCATTTTTAACTACCACTCTAGCTTATTTGACTAGCACATTAATCTTCTTCTCTATTTTCTGTACCAATATAATATTTTCCTTCTTTTATAATTTTTAGTATTTCTTTCATATC